>CAZRFT010000213.1:0-5064 GCA_964599255.1 uncultured Neptunicoccus sp.
TTGGCTGCTCTTTGCGCCGATTAAGAAAACCCGCACCGATTTCATTGTTGAAAAGGCCGCTGAAATGGGCGCTGCTCAAATTTGTCCGGTCATCACTGAATTCACAAATAGCGAACGCGTTCGCGTGGATCGCCTGCAAGCACATGCGGTGGAGGCGGCCGAACAATGCGGTGGAACCTTTGTGCCAAAAGTTAATGCGCCAGAGAAACTCTCTGCCGTTTTGGAAGGGTGGGACAAGGGGCGCCAATTGATGTTTTGTGACGAAACGCAGGCAGGTGAGCCACAGACATTGCCGAACTTACCAGGCCCTTGGGCTATTTTAATTGGACCTGAAGGGGGATTTTCCCCGACAGAGTTAAGCCGGTTGCGCGGTTTGGATTTTGTTCATTCCGTTAGCCTTGGGCCACGCATCTTGCGTGCCGATACCGCATCTGTTGCGGCGATGACCCTTTGGCAATCTGAATTGGGGGATTGGTAGATGGCTTTTTTACGCGATGATTTACAGCGATGGTGGACGCAATGGAAAGAGCCCTCGATGCTCGCCATCGCAGGCGTGATGTCGCTTTATTTTGCATTCACATCCGTAACATGGGCTTACATGATCATTTTTTTGGGCCTTGCGGCGCTGTTGTTTTTGGTTGGGGTGGGCTCTTATCGAACCGCACGCCTTCGGCCCGACGGGATTGCCATGGGTCACGTGGTGGTGGATGAACGCCGCGTTACCTACTTTTTAGGCGGTGAAGGCTTTTCTGTGTCGGTAAATAATTTGGTGGAGGTTGGATTGGATGCGCAATCCCACCCCAGCAAAGGCACAGAGCTTTTTTGGGTGCTGAAGGATCGCGCGGGCTCGCATATTCGTATTCCGACCGCCGCACCAGGGGCTGAGGCAATGTTTGAAGATCTTTCTGTCCTTGAAGGATTATCTTATGCAGATGCCGTTCAGATGATCCGTGGACGCGAAGCAAAGTACCAAATCCTTTGGTCGACCCAATCGTGACTTGCACCTGATCAAACGCTTTGATTAGGTCAATTCAAGTTATGACGGAGAGTGGTCGTGTCGATCCCGCAACAAGGTGGTGGCCCCATCGAACATATGGGCCAATTGGCAGAATATTTAGAGGCGGGTTGCAAACCTGAATCCGATTGGCGCATCGGCACGGAGCATGAAAAGTTCGGCTACTGCAAAGATACTTACCAGCCAATCCCCTATGATGGAGATCGCTCCATTCGCGCGGTTCTGGAAGGGCTTCGCGATAGGTTCGGCTGGCAACCCGTTGAAGAGGCTGGGAATATTATTGGCTTGGTCAAAAACGGGGCCAATGTTTCGCTCGAACCAGGTGGGCAGCTAGAACTGTCAGGGGCGCCGCTTGAGACGATCCATGAAACCTGTGACGAGGTTAACGAACATCTGCGCGAGGTGAAAGAAGTGGCCGATAAAATCGGCTGTGGTTTTATCGGTCTGGGCGCGGCACCCGAATGGTCGCATGAGCAAATGCCCATGATGCCCAAGGGGCGCTACCGATTGATGACCGACTATATGGGTCGCGTTGGCACCCATGGCACGCAAATGATGTATCGGACTTGTACCGTTCAAGTGAACCTCGATTTCGGATCAGAAGCGGATATGGTGAAAAAGTTCCGCGTCTCGCTTGCTTTACAATCTGTGGCAACGGCGCTCTTTGCCAATTCGCCGTTCTTCGAGGGTAAACCAAACGGGCATAAAAGCTGGCGCTCGCGCATTTGGCGCAATTTGGATGATGCGCGAACCGGCACATTACCGTTCGTTTTTGAAGATGGGATGGGGTTCCAACGGTATGTTGATTACGCACTCGATGTGCCGATGTATTTTGTCTATCGCGATGGGGAATATATCGATGCGTTGGGTCAAAGTTTTCGAGATTTTCTGAAGGGCGAGCTACCAGCCTTGCCAGGACAGAAGCCAACGCTATCTGATTGGGCGGATCATCTGACGACAATTTTTCCAGAGGCACGGATCAAGAAGTTCATGGAAATGCGCGGCGCCGATGGCGGCCCTTGGCGGCGCATTTGTGCATTGCCTGCTTTCTGGGTGGGTATTTTATACAATTCCACCTCGCTTGATGCAGCTTGGGATTTAGCCAAGGATTGGGACACAGAAATGCGTGAAGGGCTGCGTGTCGCGGCTTCCGAAGCAGGGCTGCAAGCCGAATTCAACGGGGTCAAAATGATGGATCTGGCGCACGAGATGGTGGCAATCAGCCGCGCTGGCCTGAGCGCACGAGCGCGCGCTGGTGCAGGAGGATTGGTGCCCGATGAAACCCATTTCCTAAACGCGCTGGAAGAAAGCTTAGAGACCGGACAAACCCCAGCTGATGAATTGCTGGAAAAATATCACGGCGCTTGGAACGGCGACCTACGCAAGATTTACGCGGAATTTTCCTACTAAAAGAGAATGGGCCGCAAGAGCGGCCCATATTACGCTTACTTTCAAAAATCCGTTCGGATTTCTTGAAAGAAATTAGCCGTATTGATTTGATCCTTCCTGAGATTTCTGTGCCCAGAAATAGATTAGCACAAGACCAACCAGTGGAATGATGGCAATCAACTGCCACCAACCGCTTTTGCCGATATCATGTAGACGACGTGCGCCAACTGCTAGGTACGGAACGATTGTCCCAAGCACAAAAATCAATAGCAGAATGCCAAACAGCATATTCGGTTCGCCGCTTGCGCTATAAACGCCACTTAACGCGCCCAAGATCACGTAAACAATTACATAGAAAAGGACAAACCACCAAAATTCCGAACGCGTGGCGCGCCCGCTGAATTTTGCATAGTTTCCATATACAGCTTTTATCGACTCCATCATGTTCATATTACTTTTTCCCTATTTTTGGCTCCGTCCCCGCGAGGAGCCTTCTAATATTGTCACTATGACGCCACCAAATAAGGGCTGTCAAAAGAATTAAGAGCAGAATGAGACCTGCGTCACCAAGAAAATAAGCCCAGATTGCACCGCTTGCGGTTGCGGCAAGCGCGGCGGCTGATGAAATTCTAAGTAGACCCGCAGTTGCAAGCCACGTCAGACAACAGGCCAAACCAACGGGAAAACTCAACGCTAAAACAGTGCCCAAAAATGTTGCGACGCCTTTGCCCCCTTTGAATTTTAAATATATCGGATAGCAATGCCCAAGGAATGCGGCGAAGCCTGCAATTTGTGCCGCTGCCTCGCCCAAGAAATAGCGTGCAATCAAAACTGCGGCAGCACCTTTGCCGATATCCCCAACAAGGGTGACAAAGGCTGCAAGTTTATTCCCCGTGCGCAGGACGTTTGTGGCACCTATATTGCCCGACCCGATTTGGCGCAGATCGCCCAAGCCAAATAGCCCTGCCGCCACAATGCCAAACGGCACTGCTCCCAAAAGATAAGCCGCAATAAATGTTCCAATTGATTCAAGGAATGAGAGGTCGAATTCAGGGGTCATGCGCTGTATACCTCTTGGCCACGGTGATAAGTTTTTAGGACACGGCCCTTCATCTCGCGGCCATCGAAAGGTGTGTTTTTCGATTTGGAGTTCAGCGTGCTACGGTCCAGCATGAAGGTGTGGTTGGCATCAAAGAGCACCAGATCAGCAGGCGCGCCAGTTTCCATGCGTCCACTCGGTAAATCCAATAGTTTCGCGGGGTTAGAGGACAAAGCACGCCAAAGCGCTGGCAATTTAATCGCGCCTTCGTCAACCAAACTAAGTGCCGCTGGCAACAAGGTTTCAAGCGCCACGGCGCCCGATGCGGCCTCTTCAAAAGGCAAGCGCTTGCTTTCTTCATCCTGTGGCGTGTGCATCGATGAAATGACATCGATCACACCATTGGCGACCGCATTCACAATCATCTGGCGATCTTCGTCCGCCCGCAGGGGCGGTTTGAGTTTGAAAAATGTGGCGAAGGTCTCGATGTCTTTTTCGGTCAATGTCAGGTGATGGATTGAAGCCCCTGCGGTGACAGGAAGACCCTTTCCCTTGGCCCGCTCCAAAATTGGTAGTGCAGCCCGGGTCGAAAGTTGGTCTACATGGATGCGTGTCCCCGTCATTTCAGCCAATGTCATATCGCGTTGCATTTGCAAGCGTTCTGCCATGGGGCTAACGGCGGGTAGGCCAAGTTTGGTTGCCAAATGCCCCGATGTGGCGGCCGCGCCCTTTGACAGGCTTGGCTCTTGGGCATGGGTAATGACCAAAGCGTCCAGACTTTTTGCATAGGTCAAACAGCGGGCAAAAATCTTGTTATCCGTGATCACCTGATCACCGTCAGAAAATGCAACCGCACCAGCATCTTGCAAAAATCCAAGCTCGGCCATTTCTTGACCAGCACGTCCTTTGGTCAATGCGGCAAGTGGTAAAACAGAAATTTTACAATCGCTTTGAGCACGGCGATTGATGAACTCAAGCGCTTCGGGACTATCCACCGCGGGTTCCGTATCGGGGCGAATGACAATCGTAGTGACGCCACCCGCCGCCGCCGCTTTACCAACGGAGGCGAAACTTTCCTTGTGCCGTTCACCTGGCTCGCCGACTTTCACGCCAATATCGATAATGCCAGGCGCAAGGTAATTACCGCCGCAATCCACAACCTCTTTCGCTTTCAGATCAGGGGTGCCTCCATAGACGAGCTCTTTGATTTTCTGCCCTTCGACGAAGACCGAACCCTTTTCGATTTTATCCCCTTCGGGATCGATGATTTGGGCGTTTTTGAAAAGCACAGTCATAGCTTTCCCTCTTTTACCTGTTCCAAAAGCTTGGCCACATAGGGCGCGTCTTTGATCAATTCAAAACCAATCAATGTTATATCGTCCGTGTCATCATGGCTATCTGCAGGATCCACTTCTTGCGCAAACCAAACAGTGGTTTTTTTGCCAAATAGGGGCAACCGAATATCATTGTCCTTTGTAATCGGATAGCTGGTGAACTCTTTGCGTTTAATGTCGGTCGCAATCACCGCTCGTTTGTTGGTCAAAGTATACCAAGTCCGCATGCGCCGCGCCCGATCCCGATAAGGTGCTGAAAGCGAATAAGCTAGGCCGCCTAAAATCAG
>CAZRFT010000214.1:0-11948 GCA_964599255.1 uncultured Neptunicoccus sp.
AAAGACATCAGCCGGTCGGGATCGGTTTACGAGTTCATGCTTGAGACAGAACAAGTTGGATACAGGAAGGTCGGTGCGCATATGTTGCTTCTGCCGCTTTGTGACGACGGCGACCGCATCACCCGAATATTCGGCGGCATAAAACTCGACCGCGAACTTTTGCGCCCTCCTGTGCGCTTTGAAATCCGACAATCGATCAAAAATCGAGTTATATCGGAAGACGAGATGCCGCGATCAAATCCAATTGAAGCCGCTCTGAACGAAGAGGCCGCTGACTTTGATCCAGCGCCAAAAGGCAAGCCCTCCCTTCGTCTGATCGTGAACAACGAATAAAAAAGGCGCTATAAAAGCGCCTTTTGAACTTAATTTTAGAATTTTCAGCCTAGCTTGCGCGCCGTTTCACGGCATGTTCGCCCTCTAGCTCTTCTGCGATCAAAAATGCCAATTCCAATGCTTGAGAGGCGTTTAGACGTGGGTCGCATGCTGTATGGTAACGATCAGAAAGATCTTCGTCAGTGACCGCACGCACCCCGCCTGTACATTCGGTTACATCTTTACCAGTCATTTCAAAATGCACACCACCTGGAATGGTTCCTTCGGCTTTGTGAACGGCAAAGAATTCTTTCACCTCTGACAGAACAGATTCAAAGGTACGTGTTTTATAGCCAGTTGCTGATTTAATCGTGTTGCCGTGCATAGGATCGCAAGTCCATAGAACCTTACGGCCCTCTTTCTCAACGGCCTTGATAAGGTTGGGCAAATGATCCCCAACTTTACCCGCACCAAAACGCGCGATCAGCGTCAAACGACCCGCTTCGTTTTCTGGATTCAACTTGTCGATCAGCTTCATCAGATCATCTGTGGTGATCGAAGGACCACATTTCAACCCAATCGGGTTCTGCACGCCCTGACAAAACTCAACATGTGCCCCATCTGGTTGACGAGTCCGATCGCCAATCCAGATCATATGGCCAGAACCCGCAACAGGCACGCCAGTTGTTGAATCAACGCGGCACAAGGCTTCTTCATATTCCAAAAGCAGCGCTTCATGAGAGGTGAAGATATCCACCGTGCGCAACGCATTAACCGTATCTGAATTCACGCCCGCCGCTTTCATAAAATCAAGCGCATCAGAAATTCGGTTCGCAAGCTCTTTGTATTTCGTGGCCGAGCCTTGTGTGTTTGCGAAGCCTAGGTTCCATTCTTGAACATGGTGAATATCCGCATACCCACCGTGGCTGAACGCGCGCAACAAGTTCAAAGATGCTGCGGATTGCGCATAGGCGCGAAGCATATTTTCGGGATTTGGAATGCGCGCCTCAGCAGTGAAATCAAGTTTGTTAATGATATCACCGCGATAGCTTGGCAGTTCCACATCACCTTGCGTCTCGGTTGCAGCAGAACGCGGTTTTGCAAATTGTCCGGCCACGCGACCAATTTTCACAACAGGAACCTTTGCACCGAAGGTCAAAACCACAGCCATTTGCAACATTACCTTAAAGGTGTCGCGGATCATGTCTGCGTTGAATTCATCAAAACTCTCTGCGCAATCGCCACCTTGAAGCAAAAATGCTTCTCCACGAGAGGCGGCAGCCAATTTCGCCTTTAGCGCCCGTGCTTCCCCTGCAAAAACAAGTGGCGGATATTTCGAAAGCCGTTGCTCAACTGCTTGCAACGCATTTGTGTCGGGATAATCCGGCATCTGAATGCGTTCTTTGTTTCGCCAAGATGATTTTGACCAAGTGCTCATCGGTCTGCTCCGCTAGAAAAGTTGAAGCCTGTGCATAACTCCTTGTGCGCTGGCTATCCACCCCAAAAGAAACAAAAAAATCAATTTGTTGCGCATGCGCGACGGGCATTGAATCTCTTGTGTTCTTGGACGACTCTGCCTAAATGGGCGCCACAACTTAACAAGGTTACGTGGCATGAACGCTGCAGAAGCCCCCAAAAGATTTGTCTTTCTCCTGCTGCCCGATTTTTCGATGCTGCCGATGACCTGTGCGATAGAGGTGCTGCGTCACGCCAATCACTACACCAACCGACCAGTTTACGAATGGGTTCTGGCTGCGGAAAATGATACAGCGTCAACGTCATCAAGCGGCATCCAATTTCCAAGAAACATTGGATTTGATGAGCTAAAACGCGATGATACGCTTATCGTTTGCGGTGGGCGTGGGATCAAAGAAAAAACAACACCCGCCATTCTAAATTGGATACGCCGTGAAGCGCGGCGCGGCATTCGCGTGGGTTCGATTTGCACCGCAAGCTATGTTCTCGCCAAGGCGGGCATGCTCGAAGATAAGCGCGCCACGATCCACTGGGAAAACCTAGATAGTTTCCAGGAAGAATTCCCAGAAATTGATCTTCAAAAAACAGTATTCACCGTAGATGGGAATCGTTTCACGGCTGCAGGCGGTGTCGCATCGATTGATTTGATGCTCAGTTTTGTGGCAGCCGATATTTCGCAAGATGCGGCCAATTGGATCGCGGATCAAATGATCTACAACACCGTGCGTTCAGAGAAAGATGGCCAACGCCTCTCGATCCCAACACGTATCGGTGTGCGTCATCCAAAATTGTCGAATGTCATCAAAATGATGGAAGAAAATATCGAAGAGCCGATTTCCCCGTCGATTTTGGCCCAAGATGTGGGCATGTCCACACGGCAATTGGAACGTCTGTTCCGAAAATACCTCGATCGCTCGCCCAAGCGTTACTATATGGAAATGCGGCTTAATAAGGCGCGCAATTTGCTGATGCAAACGGATATGTCAGTAATCAATGTCGCTTTGGCTTGCGGGTTTTCTTCGCCTTCGCATTTTTCCAAATGCTACCGCGCGCAATATGATACAACCCCATACCGCGAACGCGGTGCCAGACCGTCAAAAGATGCCTAAGCTATTTAGCCGGTTTAATTTGATAAAGCGCACCGTCACCCACCGACAAAAACCAAATTGACCCATCGGGCGCCTCGCGAATATCGCGAATTCGGCCGAACTTTCCTTGGAAAAGTCTCTCTGCTTCTTTGACCTGCGACCCATCGGTTTCCAATCTGGAAATCATATCGAATTTCAACGAGCCGATGAAAATATCTCCCCGCCACTCTGGGAATAGTTTTCCAGAATAAATCATCATGCCCGATGGCGCGATTGATGGGTCCCAATAAAAAATGGGCTGCTCAAATCCATTAGCCTTCTGGCCCAACCCAATTTTCCGCCCGTCATAATGAGTGCCATAAGAGATAATAGGCCACCCATAATTGCGACCCTCAATTGGTTTATTGATCTCATCGCCGCCTTTGGCACCATGTTCAACCGTCCAAAGTTCACCATTTCGATCCAAAGTCGCCCCTTGCGGGTTGCGATGGCCCGACGAATAAATTTCCCATTGCTGCGCGCCAAGAATTCGGATGATTTTCCCATTCGTCCGATTGGGGTCCTGAGCCAAATCTGCCTGCCCGCGATCGCCCACAGTTACAAATAACTCGCCATTTGTATCTTCGACCACACGGCTGCCAAAATGGCGCCCCCCACTGCTGGCCTTGGGCTGGGCGAATAACTGTTCAAAGTCCGTTAATCGAGAGCCGTCCATAGAAAGCTTCGCGCTCGCCAATGCCGATCGCGCGCCGTTTCCAACCGGCTCTGAATAGGTGATCAAAACTTCCCGGGTTTGAGCAAATCGCGTTGTGCGAACAATATCCAACAATCCGCCCTGCCCTTCGGCCCAGACCTCTGGCACGCCAGAAACTTCTTGCCGTTTCCCATCCTTGAAATGCCACAGGATCCCGTCACGCTCGGTGACCAAGAATTCTCGGTCAGAAATCACAGCCACCGCCCAAGGTGCGTTTAATCCATCTGCACGTTCTAATACCTCTACTTGAAACCCATCGGTCGCAATCGTCTCTGCGAAGGAAGCAAATGTTGATAAGAGAAGAAAGGCGGGCAAAAGCAAAAACTGTTTCATAGCCGCTAGATTGGATCATTTCCTCATTTCCCAAAAGTAAAAATCACTTTATCTTCGCGTCAATTGAGGAGACGGCCATGTTAAAGAACAAACGTGCATTGATAACGGGATCAACCAGCGGCATTGGCAAAGCGATTGCAGAAAAACTCGCAGAAGCAGGCGCAGAGGTGATCATTAATGGTTTTGGTGATGCTGCCGAAATCGACGCTCAAATTGCCGATCTCAACAAGATTACCAAAGCTCAATACGCACCTGCCGATATGTCAAAGCCCGACGAGATCGAGGCCATGTTCAAAACAATCGGTTCCGTCGATATTTTGGTCAATAACGCTGGCATTCAATTTGTTAGCCCCGTGGAAGAGTTTCCCACCGAAAAATGGGACGCGATTATCGCGATTAACCTGTCCTCGGCATTTCATTGCACCAAACATGCGATCTCTGCCATGAAGCAAAAAAAATGGGGCCGCGTCATCAACATCGCGTCCGCCCATTCGCTGGTCGCCTCGCCCTATAAATCAGCCTATATCGCCGCAAAACACGGCATCGCAGGTTTCACCAAATCCATCGCTCTAGAAGTTGCAGAGGAAGGGATCACGGTAAATGCGATCTCGCCAGGCTACGTAAAAACCCCATTGGTAGAGGCTCAAATCCCAGACACGGCGCGGGTTCGCGGGATTACCGAAGAAGAAGTCGTTCGCGATGTCATGCTTGCCCCGCAACCAACCAAAGAATTTGTCGAGACTTCTGATATTGGAGCAATGACGGTTTTCTTATGTTCCGACGGTGCAAAATCAATCACGGGCGCAAATCTTTCTATAGACGGCGGCTGGGTTGCGAAATAATTTTAACGCAGCTTTCTAACATAGAAGGATTTTCTTAACTCTCATGGGCCACTTGCGAATTAACCAAGACACGCTATGAGACGCTGAAACAATATTGGACGATACAACACCATGATTGCTGAAAACCTCCTGCCCGTCCCAGAACTCTTTGCCCCTTTCGATGCGGCTGACCGCCTGAAAGAAGAAGCAACGGAGCTTCCATCATGGGATCTGACACCAAGACAAATTTGTGATCTTGAGCTGTTGATGAACGGTGGGTTTTACCCGCTTGAGGGGTTTTTGAACGAAGCCGACTATAAAGGTGTGGTTGACAATATGCGCCTTGCTGATGGGCACCTGTGGCCAATGCCAATCACCTTGGATGTGTCTCAGGAATTTGCTGATGGTCAAAAATCAGGCGACAAAATTGCGCTTCGCGATCAAGAGGGGGTGATCCTTGCGATCCTAGAGATCGGTGACATCTACACCCCCGATAAAAAACACGAGGCAGAGATGGTCTTTGGTGCGGACGATATCGCGCATCCAGCCGTGAACTACCTTCATCATATTGCCGGCCCCGTCTATATGGGCGGCAAAATCACGGGCATTCAACAGCCCGTTCATTATGATTTTCGCGCACGTCGCGACAGCCCAAACGAGCTACGCTCCTATTTCCGAAAACTGGGGTGGCGTCGTGTTGTTGCCTTCCAAACCCGCAATCCCTTGCACCGCGCGCATCAGGAACTCACCTTCCGCGCCGCCAAAGAGGCAAAGGCGAACTTGTTAATCCACCCCGTCGTCGGCATGACGAAGCCTGGCGATATTGACCACTTTACACGCGTTCGCTGCTACGAAGCTGTACTTGATCAATACCCATCGGCGACAACAACGCTAAGCCTTCTTAATCTTGCGATGCGGATGGCGGGCCCAAGAGAGGCGGTTTGGCACGGCATCATCCGCAAAAACCACGGATGCACGCATATGATCATCGGTCGTGACCATGCGGGTCCCGGCAAAAATTCAGCGGGTGAAGACTTCTATGGCCCCTATGACGCGCAAGATTTATTCGCCAAACATGCCGAAGAAATCGGCATCGAGATGGTCGATTTTAAACATATGGTTTATGTCCAAGAGCGCGCCCAATATGAGCCAAATGACGAGATTAAAGACAAGGATAAAGTTACTATCCTTAACATCTCTGGCACAGAGCTTCGCCGTCGATTGGCCGAAGGGATCGAAATTCCAGAATGGTTCTCCTTCCCAGAAGTGGTGGAAGAGCTACGTCGTTCCCGCCCCCCACGCGCAAGCCAAGGGTTCACCGTATTTTTCACCGGTTTTTCTGGATCGGGCAAATCGACAATCGCAAACGCATTGATGGTTAAACTGATGGAAATGGGCGGACGGCCTGTCACACTACTTGATGCTGACATAGTACGTAAAAACCTTTCGTCAGAGCTCACGTTTTCCAAAGAACACCGCGACCTCAACATTCGTCGAATTGGCTATGTCGCCTCTGAAATCACAAAAAACGGTGGCATCGCAATCTGCGCACCTATTGCACCCTATGCAACAACGCGCCGCGCGGTGCGTGAAGATATCGAGGCCTATGGCGCCTTTGTCGAAGTCCATGTCGCCACCTCAATCGAAGAATGCGAAAGACGTGATCGAAAAGGCCTCTATAAGCTCGCGCGCGCAGGCAAAATCAAAGAATTCACGGGCATTTCAGATCCTTATGATGTCCCGGAATCCCCTGAATTGCGCCTAGAAACCGAAAATGTAGAGGTTGATAACTGCGCGCACCAAGTGCTGCTAACGCTGGAAAGCATGGGGCTGATCAAAGCATAGGCAATGAGCCAAAGTAAAAAAGCAGCCGAGAGATAACGCTCGGCTGCTGAATTACTATTGAATTCCCTCAAAATAATAGAAGGAATATTCGACTTAGTCGTCTACTATTCGTCCCCGCGAATTGTCATCTTGCGACGCGATCAAAATACCAACACCAACAAGCAAAAGTAATGGCAGCCACGGAGCCGAGGATGCGGCTTCGGCTTCTTTAACTTCAGTGATAACGGGCTCGGACACGTCGCCTGCAAACACCATGCTTGTTGTAAAGGCAGCGAGAACCCCACCCAGAAGTAATTTCTTCATTTTTCCCTCCAAATTATGCACGCAAATGCGCACTCAATAATGCCAGCTTCCCCATGAGCGCAAAAATAATCGCCTAATAGTTCTGACCGATCAAACATTGAGTTGAAGAGGCCAAAAAGCGACCGATAACCCCTTTGAAATAGTGACTTTTGATAATCTTGATCAAACTAACTCACCACAATCTTGCCACATTATACACCTTTAGGTTGATTTGACGTTAATACCTCGTAAACTAAACCCACATAGTTATAGCAAAAGCATTGAATAACGGGGGAGTTTTCATGCCGGAGTTTGAATGGGTTGGCTCGGGGGCACCGAGCTCGACAAATTTTAGTACAGTTGGATCGGGATTTACGGTCAACAATGCCCAAGGTTCAGGATTTGATGTTCAATTCACAGTAACTGAAATCGGACCGGGCTTTAGCGAAATCCAAACATCAACCAGTAATGTCTATGATGATACAGGGACCGCGCCAAATACGTTAGGCAATGACTCGCTCTATCTCGAGGGCAATGGAAACGGGAATGGCAACGACACACTCGCCGTTGAGCTGCAGTTCTTCGACACATCAAGCGGTGATAGAGATAATGTCGATGGCGTCGAATTCTTCATCAACGACATCGATTTTGCCTCTTGGGATGACATGATCATCATCACCGCTTGGACGTGGGATGGATCCCAAGAGGTTGCTATCCCTGTCTTTTTGACAGCCCAAGTACCCGGAAATCAGGATGTTGAACTGGTATCTTCTGGTGGCGATCCAGCAGATGGCTACAGTATCGATGCCAATGCAATCACAGGAAATACCGTGCCGACATCGGCGAATGGGTCGGTACTGGTACAAATCCCTGGCAACGTGCATCGGGTTGAGATTGACTACAATAACCTAGGACCAGGTGGGCAACGAATTGATGTTTCTAACGTGCTTTACGATAACGCTGGTATCCCTTGCTTCACGCGCGGCACCCAAATCCGAACTGATCGGGGCGATGTTGAAATTGAAAATCTTGAAGTTGGCGATCTGATCTTGACCAAAGATAATGGGTTTCAACCCATCCGCTGGATTGGATCCAAAACGGTTTCGGGCGGGCATATAGATGCCCCAATTGTATTTACCAAAGGTGCCATTGGAAATGCCCGCGAATTTAGCGTCTCTCCTAACCATCGCATGCTGTTAAGCGGGTGGCGCGCAACGCTCCTCTTTGGCGAGCGCGATGTTCTGGTGCCCGCAAAAGCGCTGGTAAATGGTGAAACAATCTACGCTTCCACGACGCGACAAATCGAATACTTCCATATTCTATTTGATGCGCATCAAATTATCTTTGCCGAACAGACCCCCACCGAAAGCCTATATACGGGCGATTATGCGTTGGAAGGTCTTGGCGCGGAATCACGCGCGGAAATCTTGAAACTTTTCCCCGAGCTTTTGGAGTTGGATCAAAAACCAACCCCTTGCTACCCGATAGCCAAGGCATATGAGGCAGAGCTCGTCCTGTAGATCAGTTGCGTCAGTCTAGGTATTGATCCGCGCGCAGTCCCGCCCGCTCTAAATGGACGGGCAAAACACGCCCATAAAGCTGTTTCACGCGCTCTGGGGCCGCAACCATATCGGGTTCTTCAACATAGGAAAAAATCGCCACGTATCGGGGGCGCTTGCCTTTTAAGGGTGCCACACGATGAAGGGAGTACCGGCCACGGAATAGTTGCAAATCGCCCGGCTCTAAATCTAGTCGCGTCACATTATTGGATGTGCCATTTAAAACCCCACGAACCGCGTCAAAATTCTCTGATCCTTGGCGAATATTGGGCGCATATTCAAAGGCGCCCCCCTCTTCGGCATTTTGTATGGCAAGCGTCACAGTGAAATTATTGGTATCAAAATGCCACGGGAACCCGTTCCCTTCATCCGCCATATTCACAATCACATCAGCCAAAGGATCGGCATAGCGAAAGAATTTTTCCTCCTGCAAGCATTCGCGGATAAACCCATCAAACCCTTCAAAATCATGGATTTGTCGAAGCGCACCCGTTTTTGCAAAGTGATCTGCGGCAATGAAATTATTCGAGCGTGGAAAGAATTGCCGCTTTGGATGATCTTCGGGCAGGCTTGGGTCATCTTTGGTGAAATACACATTGGTCAAAGCATCAGATCGAAATCCCTTGTCTGATACCGAATGGGCTTCCGCCGCCAACGCATCAATCCCCTCTTGCGTCAAAAATCCCTTAAGGACAGCACAACCATCCTCTTCAAGCTCCGCACGCACAGACGCAATGACTGCATCAAGTACGTCTCCAGCTTCGTTAATCGGATAGTCTTTGAGATTGATAAATCGTGCTGCCGTCATCTAGCGCTCCCTTTAAATTAACTTAAAAAGGGAACGCCTGTGGGCACATGCCCGTTCACGACAAAGAAATGCCGTTTTTAATGAAGCGATTGCAGGTTAAAACGATGCTCTTCTGCCATCATGCGGGCAAAACTCAGATCATCAACCAACGCAATTTGGCTGCCCTCTTCGTCATAGACACCAAAAATGGGCTTTGACCCGTCAATCTCGCCTTGGACATCGTCCGGCAGTTCTTTTGGATCCAATTCCTTTAGATAAACCAGATTACTCGGCAGCCCCAATTCTTCGTATAATTCTGTCATATCGCTGCCTTTCATTTCTTCTTCTGGATCTTAATCTCTTGTACCACCGTTTCTGGAACCGAACGTTGCAGATCCACGTGCAACAACCCGTTTTCTAAATCCGCGCCTGCGACCTCAACCCCATCCGCCAGCACGAAGCTACGTTGGAATTGGCGTGCGGCGATGCCGCGATGCAAAAACACCCGACCCTCGCTGTCATCATTTTGACGGCCACGAATAACCAATTGGCTATCTTCTAGTGTAATGTTCAAATCCTCATCCGCAAACCCTGCTACCGCCAATGTGATCCGATATGAGTGCTCGGATCGTTGTTCGATATTATAAGGCGGGTATCCATCTGATGATTTCGCGGTGCGTTCGACCAAACGGTCAAGCTGTTCAAACCCCAATAAAAACGGGTGCGAGGCAAAAGATATCTTTGTCATTTGCAAGTCCTTTCAGAAGCGACTTCAATTCGGCCCCAAATTTGGCGGCCAATAGTGAATATGGGCATTTCAGACCCAAATCTCAAGCGATTTTAGATGAAAATTCACCCAAAATCGGTTAAGAACGCGTACGGAACAGGCAAGGAAACGATCCCAGATGGGCGATGTCGAAAAATTAGAGAAATTGCGCATCCAGCTTGCCCAAAAGCGCGAGGAGCATCGCGATTTAGATGATGCCATTGCTGCGATGGCTCAAAAAGCCAGCGTTAACGCCCTGCAAATTCAAAGGCTGAAGCGCCGCAAATTAGCGCTCAAAGATGAGATCAAACGTCTTGAGGATAAATTACTTCCCGACATTATTGCCTAACCGCCCCCAAAACGCTAAGAGGCGCCTTTCGAAGCGGCAAAGACGAGGATCGCAATGGCCAAAATCGAAATCGGAATTATCATGGGATCCCAGTCAGATTGGGAAACGATGAAAGAAGCCGCGCTAATTCTTGACGCGCTAGAAATTCCCTATGAGAAAAAAATCGTCTCTGCGCATCGAACCCCGGATCGACTATGGGAATATGGCAAGACAGCTGTTGATCGCGGCCTAAAGGTGATAATCGCGGGCGCCGGTGGTGCTGCGCATCTTCCAGGCATGATGGCCTCTAAAACGCGTGTTCCCGTTCTTGGTGTTCCCGTGCAAAGCAAAGCCCTTTCAGGGGTGGATAGTCTTTATTCAATCGTCCAAATGCCCAAAGGTTTCCCCGTGGGGACAATGGCCATTGGTGAGGCGGGTGCGGCGAATGCGGGTCTGATGGCTGCGGCGATTTTGGCAAATAGCGATACAGCAATCGCCGAACGTCTTGATCAATGGCGCGCAGCCCTAAGCGCATCTATCCCTGACGAGCCCAAAGATGGCTAAGCCCCTCGTTCAAGGCGCCACAATTGGTATTCTGGGCGGCGGTCAACTGGGCCGCATGTTATCGGTTGCCGCCTCTCGCCTCGGCTTTAAAGTTTGTATTTTTGAACCTGGTGCAGATTGCCCTGCCGCGCAGGTCGCTCATCACCATATTGAAGCCCCTTATGAAGATGAGGGTGAACTGGCTCGGTTCGCAGATATGGTCGACGTTATCACTTACGAGTTTGAAAATATCCCAACCTCAGCGCTTGATTTTCTAGAAAACAAAAAACCGATCATGCCAGGGCGCAATGCGCTTGCCACTTCACAAGATCGCTTGGTGGAGAAAGAATTTCTGACGGGTTTGGGCTTACAAGTCGCCCCTTTTGCAAATGTTGAATCCCTTGATGATTTGACTGCCGCCATTCAATCAATTGGCGCCCCTTCAATTCTGAAAACCCGCCGCTTTGGCTATGACGGCAAAGGACAGGCACGTTTGAAATCCGCAAACGATGTCAAAACCGCATGGGAGGCAGTGGGCGGCACCCCCTCTGTGCTCGAAGGTTTCATAGAGTTCGATCTTGAAATCTCTGTCATTGCCGCGCGCAACATGGATGGTCAGGTGGTCTGTTTTGATCCAGGTGACAATGAACATCGCGACGGGATCTTGCACAAAACTCATGTCCCAGCGCGCGTTTCTAAATCGGTCCAACAGGATGCAATTCTCGCCGCTGGCAAAATCCTAAACGCCCTTCAATATGTCGGTGTGATCGGGGTGGAATTTTTTGTCTCCAAATCGGGATTGATCGTGAATGAATTTGCGCCCCGCGTGCACAATTCAGGTCATTGGACCCAAAATGGATGTGTGATTGACCAGTTTGAACAGCATATCCGCGCCGTCGCGGGCTGGCCCTTGGGCGATGGTGCGCGCCATTCAGATGTAGAAATGGAAAATCTTTTGGGTGACGCGGTTTTAGACGTGGATCGCTTATCAAAAGATGCGTCGATCGGTTTGCACCTCTATGGCAAGACCGAGCCGAAGCCCGGCCGAAAAATG
>CAZRFT010000215.1:0-2040 GCA_964599255.1 uncultured Neptunicoccus sp.
GAGGCGTTTATCGCAAAAGAACACACCGGTAATATTGTCATTGTGCCATGAAGATAACCCGCATTTCTGTTTATAAAACGCCGCTTCCTTATGTGGATGGGTTTTATGCTTGGGGTGCGGGCAATCGAATAGAAACGGCAATGGCCTCTGTAGTCGTGGTTGATACCGATGCAGGTATAAGTGGATGCGGAGAGTTCACGCCTTGCGGTGAGAATTATATGGTTGCCCATAGTGAGGGGGTTGAAGCATTCGCGCGCCTCGCGGCTGACCGTCTTATAGGGGAGGACCCGCGTCAAATTGGACGCTTGGAAGGCTTGATGGATAATATCACTCAGGGCCATGGATACGCTAAAGCGCCATTTGATGCGGCCTTTTGGGACATACTTGGTAAAGCGACAGATCAGCCTGTTTGGATGCTTTTGGGGGGTAAACTGACAGACGGGGCGCCAATGTACCGGGTAGCACCGCAACGTTCGAAAAGTGAAACAATTGCTGAGCTGGGTCGCCACCGAAAGGCGGGATATCAGCAGTTTCAAATCAAAGTTGGTGCCGATTGGGCAGAAGATATTGAACGCATTCGAAATACAGTGCCATTGTTAAAGTCGGGCGAGAAAGCGATGGCAGATGCCAATCAAGGTTGGCGTGTGGATGATGCAATCCGAGTCGCACGTGCCACAAATGATTTGGATTTCATCCTCGAACAGCCCTGTCAGACCTACGAGGAATGTCAGCAGGTTCGACGCGTCGCTGATCAACCAATGAAGTTAGATGAGTGCATTACGGGAATGCACGCTGCTACAAAGGTGGTGCAAGATCGTGGCGCAGAAATTTGTTGTCTTAAAATCAGTAACTTAGGCGGCCTAACGAAAGCGCGACGGGTTAGAGATTTCTTAATCGATCACCGCATTCCAGTGGTGTCAGAAGACACTTGGGGTGCTGAAATAACCTCTGCAGCCGTTGCTGCCTTTGCAACATCAACACCTAATGAATATTTGGTGAACTCTACCGATCTGATGAACTATGTCACGAGATCGACAGGAAAGGGTGGCCCAATAGCCAAGGATGGAAAATTATATGCTACCGACACACCCGGATTGGGCGTCGAGCCTGATTTTGAAAGTTTGGGACCACCAGTAGCCGTATATGGGGAAGAATTATGAAGATCACGAAGATTGAAGTTTTCCAAAAAGACCTACCGCTAGAGCACCCATACTGGCTTTCGGGTGGACGTTTGAAATTTGAAGTTTTGGATGCCACTTTTGTGAAATTGACCACTGATGCTGGTTTGATTGGCTGGGGCGAGGGGACACCTTGGGGCCATACCTATGTGCCCGCTCATGGGCCCGGTATTCGCGCAGGTATAGAGACGATGGCTCAGTTCATCCTTGGTCTTGATGCTCGCAAAATTCTTGAGGTTGAACGGGCTATGGATTTGGCGTTGCCCGGACACCTTTACGCAAAAAGTCCAATTGACATGGCGTGTTGGGATTTGAAGGGGCAAGAGGCTGGTGTGCCTATCGCAGACATGATGGGCGCAGGAACACGACGTGCGATACCGGTTGCCTCTTCGGTTGGCGCCAAAACAGCCGCCGAGACGCGGGCGGTTATAGATCGCTATCGCCAGCGGGGTTATATTGCGCATTCCGTAAAAATTGGCGGAGATGTGAAAAGAGACATCGAACGCGTGCGTGATGTCGAGGAATATAAAACAGATCGTGATATTATCCTTTACGACTGCAACCGTGGTTGGACGCGCCAACAGGCGCTTCAGGTCATGTCGGCTTGTGAAAACATGAACGTGATGTTTGAGCAGCCCTGCGAAAGCCTTGATGACATCGCGGCAATCTCGCACAAACATTCTAGTCCAGTGTCGGTCGATGAAAGCCTTGTCACACTTCAGGATGCTGCGCGTATTGCCCGTGATGGCTTAGCTGAAATATTCGGCATCAAACTCAATCGGGTTGGCGGGCTTACAAAGGCGGCGCGGATGCGTGATGTCGCACTGGCGCATGGAATTGATATGTTTGTCATGGCAACTGG
>CAZRFT010000216.1:0-12402 GCA_964599255.1 uncultured Neptunicoccus sp.
AGGGGCTGCGCGCGTGTTTGGGTCAAAGCCAGGGGCCTATGGCGCAGGTCTTCAGGCGATGATTGATGAGCGGCTGTGGAAAAGCCGTGAAGATTTGGCAGATGCCTATCTTGAATGGGGAAGCTATGCCTATGGCGGCGGTAAGGAAGGCGTTCGATCACAGGGCGCGATGAAGACACGGCTGTCACAAGTCGAAGCTGTCGTCCAGAACCAGGATAATCGCGAACACGATGTTTTAGATAGCGATGACTACTACCAATTCGAAGGAGGTGCAGCGGCGGCCGTGGCTTCCATTCAAGGTAGAGACCGCCCCATATATCACAACGACCATTCTCGTCCTGAAAGGCCAGTGATCCGGACGCTCGATGATGAAATCGGGCGGGTTGTTCGCTCTCGCGTTGTGAATCCAAAATGGATTGAGGGCGTGAAGCGGCACGGGTACAAAGGTGCGTTTGAGATGGCCGCTACACTCGACTACCTCTTTGCATTTGCGGCGGCAACACGGTCGGTAAAAAACCATCACTTTGATCTCGTCGAAGAGGCATTTATTGCAGATGATGACACCCGTGAGTTCATCGCTGAAAATAATGCGCCTGCGCTTCATGAAATGGCAGAACGATTGCAAGAAGCAATTGATCGTGGGCTTTGGGTGCCTCGCTCAAACTCAGCGCGCGCCCGAATTGACGCGCTCTTGGCAAAAACTTGATGCTTGGCTAGCCTGCGTTCAAAGGAGTGTTTCCAATGAAAGTGAATGGCGAATGCCTTTGCGGCGCGGTGTCTTTCTCGGCTGAAGTTTATCCTGAATCAGCGCGTATCTGTCATTGCACCGATTGTCAGATCAATAGCGCCAGTGCGTTTGGAACGGTCGTCACCCTAGTAGAGGGTACATTCAGCCTAACACGTGGAGAGATGGAGCATTATGTCAAAACCGCGGAAAGCGGAAATCGACGCGATATGACGTTTTGTGCGACTTGTGGGACGCGTATCTACTCTGCTCCTGACAATGGCGAAGGTTATACAGGGGTGCGGATTGGACTTCTGAAGGAGCGCGAAAAGCTCGCGCCAAAATCACAGATTTGGACACAATCTGCTTTGGATTGGGTTGGGCGGATTTCGGATCTGCCTGCTAAAGAAAGGCAGAAGTAGATGGCAACCAGAGGACATTGTTTTTGCGGGGAAGTGTCTTGGGAATATTCAGGCGATCGCATTTGGGAATGTTATTGCCATTGCGATGATTGTCGCCGGAATTGCGCCGCGCCCGTTGTGGCTTGGTTTGGTGTGCCCCGAGTAAATTTCAAATGGACCGGCGCCAAAACCAAAATCTACGAAAGCTCCAAAGGCGTGCATCGTCATTTTTGTGGCACCTGTGGTACGCCCATGGGCTTCTTTGCAGATCACTATCCTGAAAGCGCCAATTTATATACCGCGACCTTGGAAGACCCGACCGAGTTCAATCCCACATTCCATGTTTTTGCTGGTGATCAGTTACCGTGGCTTCCCATGCAGGATGAATTACAAAAATACCCGAAATCGCTTTTGCATGCGCCGAGCGATTTGCGTGATACAGATACGTAGGCATAAGTTGCTTTATCATTTTCATCGCCCTCTGATCTGGTGGAATGCGCCGTTATGAGCGCAGTCCTGGATGAAATAGACTTGCGACGTCGAACTTACTGCCGTTAGTCTTGGCCCTATTCTAGAAGGAGAGCCCCATGTCTGAAGATACCGAACGCCACGCGATGAAAATGGCCAAAAAGAAGGCTGCCCGCGATAAAATCATGGCGACGAAAACCGAAGAGAAAGGCTTGGTGATCGTCCACACGGGCAAAGGTAAAGGTAAATCTACAGCCGCGTTTGGTATGATTTTTCGTCACATTGCGCATGGTCGTAAATGCGCGGTCGTCCAATTCATTAAGGGCGGAATGTCCACGGGGGAACGGGACATGATCCTTGATCGTTTTAGTGATCTTTGTGCGTTCCACACAATGGGCGAGGGTTTTACATGGGAAACCCAAGACAAATCGCGGGACATGGAAATGGCCGCAGCCGCTTGGGAGAAGGCGAAAGAACTTATCCGCGATGAGAGTAATCACATGGTGCTTCTTGATGAAATCAACATCGCGCTTCGGTACGATTATCTGGATATAGCGGAAGTCGTGCGATTCTTGACGGATGAAAAACCAGAAATGACGCATGTGGTATTAACCGGTCGAAATGCCAAGGACGAGCTGATCGAAATTGCCGATTTAGCGACCGAAATGGAGTTGCTTAAGCATCCCTTTAGGTCAGGGATTAAGGCTCAAATTGGGGTTGAGTGGTAGGAGTGCTCATTAATTACGATTGCGGACCTGCACTTTTGGTAAAAACGCACTGTGCCCACATTCTCTGCATTGGTTCGATAGCCGCATTCGATGAGTGAACCCATGCAATGAATACAGTGACTCAGCGAATATGCCTTATTGTAGTTCCAGTATACACTAGTTTGACCCCTGTTGAGATGGTCACGCTGAAACACAACGCCGAGGTTCTTAGGGGATATACGTTTGTTGTTATCGGGCCCCTTAGTGAAACTTCGGCGATTACCAAGGCAAGACAGATCATAGAATCGGCAGGAGCTAAAGCCGAATTTCGTCGGTTTGAGGAAGGATACTTTCGTGGCATCCATGGCTATAACCGGCTCCTAAAGTCCCACAAATTCTTTTACAAATTCCAGGACGCAGAATTTATCTTGATTTGCCAACTGGATGCAGTTGTTTTGCAAGACCGTCTAGAAAAGTGGATTTTGGAAGGATATGATTTTATTGGGGCACCTTTTTTTGAAGGTATGGCCCGACCGAAATTACCTCCTAAATTTATCAAAGGCGCAAATGGCGGATTGTCACTTCGAAGGGTAGAATCTTCTATACACGTGTTGAACAAAATTAGCTCTTCCCTACCCTCGTATATTTGCAAGCAACTTCTATGGAAAATATTTGGCTGGCTATTCCGCCTATACCAAATCCCTAAGCGGGACTTTATTTCACTGAGAGGTAATGAAGATCTCTTTTGGACAATCGAGGTGCCGAAATTTTTTCCTGACTTTAACGTTGCTCCGGCAGAAATTTCGCGTAAATTTTCATACGATGTCCTTCCTGATTTTATTCATAAATTGAACCAAGGGGAACTTCCTTTTGGGTGCCATGCTTGGCGGCGTTTTAATGAAGCTTTTTGGTTGCAAAAGTTTCCAAGCAAACTGTCCAAAGATCTTGTCGCTGTGATGAAAGAAGTCGAAACTAAGTCACATCCTGCCAACAAATAAAAATCGGATCCTTGATTATATAAAAAAGCGCGCGATGGGATTCGTCGGTGGGTGCTTGCTGACTATTTATTAACTCGACAGCTGCATCGACCTGCGCCCGATCGCGAAATGTCATGGTGAAGAAATATTGATGATCGCGCTCTTCATCGGTGTCCATAATCGTGTCTGATTGCCGCTCACCAATAGGGCTCATGCCCTCTACCATTTCTAGTTGATGCATGTGGTTACAAAAGGCATCAAGCGCGACCTTAAACGAAGAAATATCTCGCCCTGGCTCTAGGTTGAAACATGTGAGCATATGAAACACAGCGTGTCCTTCGGATTTATTGCATTTCTGATCTGGCAAGAGGCCATCACGTCTGCCAATCAATTCATGACAAACCTACCACTCAGGCCTAAAGCTATCAAAAACAGTCCCGTTACTTGTTGTTTACAATGTCATGATGGACTGCAAGTGTGAATCGCGGTACTTCCGCATTTTTGATGAGCAGCTACTAAAGAAGGGCGACAGCGTTGAAGAATTTTTTGGAAAGAGGTTCCCTTGGCTTCTATCTGGGCCTGGCTATTGTTGCGGGCGCTGTTTTGGCGTTGCAGATACTTCACACGCGATTTTTGTCAGTAGCATCTTATTATTCACTTGCCTTCTTTGCCATCAGCATGGCGATGCTCGGGCTGACCTTGGGTGCACTGTTAGTCTTTGCAGCGAAGGGGTGGTTCGACAAATTTAAGTTGAACGAAGTTCTAAGTCTATTCACAACAATTCTATCCCTGACAATTGCGATTAGTCTGGTCTTCTTTTTGACAAGCATCGTAACAGCCGGAACCAACCTTTTTATCAATTTAATCGTTTGGGGGAATTTAGTCGTTATCCTTGCTTTACCTTATATTCTTGCGGGTATCGTTATTTCCTTGGCATTGACCCGTCCACGTTTGCCCATTGGAAAGATTTATGCCGTTGATCTTTTTGGCGCGAGCGGCGGGTGTTTTGCGGTTCTATTGCTTCTCAATTTTATGGATGGTGTATCCGCCGTCTTTGCGCTTTGTACCCTGACAGCATTGGCAGCCATCCTTTTTGCGAATGGATTGAACCAAGCAGCGCAAGCCAAAGGGAATTCTTTGCCGACAGCTCTTGATCGGTTTACAAAAAAGCTTCCTTTAAGGCTTCTGGTTCTTTTTGCGCTTGTGACAGGGATCAACGCATCTTTTTACCCTAACTCCGCGCGACTTATTGTTGAAAAACAAAAACTTGCAACTCCAAGCGAGCAAGAAGGTATCTATTGGAACTCGTTTTCACGTGTTGATGTTTCAAAGCCATTTCTTGGTACCGCAGGTCTACATGGGCCGGGCAGTCTGATTACTTTTGATGATTTGCCGATTATCAATACGCGTGATCTGCGTATGGATGCGGGCGCAAACACCTTGATTTATGAATTCAGCCTAGGCGAAACCGATCTATCGTTTTTAGAATATGACGTGGTGAATATTGGATATTTCGCTACCGACGGTGGGCGCGCCGCGGTGATTGGCGTTGGTGGTGGGCAGGATATCCTGTCTGCGCATTACTTTGGATTTGACGAAATCACGGGCGTGGAAATCAATCCCATCTTCATTGACTTGCTAGAGAACCGATACCGCAGCATCAGCCCAATCGCGGATCTCCCTGGTGTTGAGCTGGTTGTTGATGAAGCTCGCGCCTGGTTTGCAAGCAACCAACAGGTGTTTGATTCCATCCAAATGAGTTTGATTGACACCTGGGCCGCAACGGGTGTTGGCGCGTATTCACTAACCGAAAATGGGCTGTACACAATCGAAGCTTGGACGCATTTTTTATCGCGTCTAAACAATGGCGGTGTCTTCACCGTGGCACGCTGGTTTGCGCCAAATAATCCAGGCGAGGCGGGGCGTACCATCTCGCTTGCCAAGGCAACTTTGTTCGGCATGGGCGTAGAAAATCCCGACGCCCATATTGCCCTGATTGCAAGTGAGCAATTGGCAACAATTGTAGTTGGCCGTGATGCCCTGACCCCTAAACAAATTAGTTCGATGAAAGAGGCCGCTGATCGAATTGGATTTCAAGTGGTCTATGAGCCAGGTATCGAGCCTGAAAATCAAATTTTACGTGAAATAAAAAGCGCTCAAAGCGTCGCAGAACTAAATGAACTAGCCAAACACGCGACGCTAAACTTCTCTCCTCCGACCGACAGTACGCCATTTTTCTTTAATCAGCTACCAGCCTCGTCACTTCTGAATCCGTTTGAGTTGCAAAAACAAATCGCTTCTGGCGATGGGGTACTAAGCGGAAACATTTATGCCACGATCGTGCTCCTCTGCATCATCATCATTTCCGCTGCTTCGGTTTATTTCACTGCTGTTTTGCCCGCTCGTTCTAGCATCCTCAATGTTGAGAAGAATTTGGCTATGTATGGCACCCTATTCTTTTTACTCATTGGGCTGGGTTTTATGTTCGTTGAAATTGCCTTGATGCAGCGGCTGTCAATTTTTCTTGGACATCCCGTTTATGGATTAGCAATTGCATTAGCCGGTATTATTTTATCGACGGGAATAGGTAGTGCGCTTTCTGAACGCTTTCCGCTCAAGTTAAAATCAAACATCTATCTATGGACAGCTGGAACCGCGATTTATTTAGCCCTTTTCCCGATTTGGCTGCCGAGCCTTGTTCAGATTTTCGACACGTCTGGAATCACAGTGCGTTCGCTCGTATCACTATTAGTCGTGTTCCCTGCTGGGTTGTTAATGGGATACGGATTTCCGACAGGGATGCGATTGGTGTCAGCAATCAATGGCACCCCAACACCATGGTTTTGGGCCGTGAATGGTGCGGCAGGCGTTCTGGCTTCAGGGTTGGCCATCTTTGTTGGAACAACAACCTCAATAAACAACAACTTCTTTATTGGGGCGGCTTGCTATGCCTTGCTTGCGCCTCTAGCGATTTCGCTGCTTAGAACGGCGCAAGAAAAGGTGTAGCTACCCATGTAGCGCTTTGCTGTCTTCTGGCGCTTCGTCGCGATCATTCAAGCCATAGTCGCGCAGGACGCTGACAACCCGTAGGCGATAGTCGTCGAAATAAATTTCTCTTCCTGCTTTTTGGGCGACGCGGTGTTGGCTGACATTTCGCCATTCGTTTAGCGCATCTTCGTCACGCCAAAGCGAGAGGGATAGAAGCTTTTCTGGGTTTGTGAGGCTTTGAAACCGCTCAATGGATATGAAGCCATCAATTTGTTCGGCAAGCGGTCCCATCTTTTGCCCAAGCGCCAAGTAGCCTTCTTTGTTTTCAGCTTTCGGTATAACTTCGAAAATTACTGCGATCATAGTTTGCCCTTCCTATTGCGTTGAACTTTTGGCAATCAACATCACTGTAGCCAAGTTGGACTGACAAATGAAACTTCAAACCGTGGTAGAATTCGGCATGGGCACATCGCTTCGACGAATGGACTACACAGAGGCCGCAATCCGCGCCTTGCGTGATGCCTTGTGGCATAATTCTTTGAACGTGGCAGAGGCATTTGGCTTTCCAAAATCAGAGATGATCATCGATATAGAAATCGCTTGTCAAAAGCCCGATGAAGTCGATTGCAATCAAGTCCAGGCCGTCCTTCCCTATGGTCAGGGGTCGATAACGGTTCAAAAGGGCGGGTTGGATGTTCCCGCTCCGCATCGAGAGGGGCATACAGTTATTGCCCATGCCGCCGTCAAAGTCTCTTTCGATATGGAGCGCGTTTCATGAAGCGGTTGATCCTAGAAATGGGTATGGGCCTTGATGTGCATGGTGGGGACTACAACAAAGCCGCTAAGCGGGCGATCCACGATGCCTTGCGGCACAGCTCACTAAATCTATTCAAAACCCTGTCTCTTGATATCACAAAAATGGAAGTTCGTGTGACGATAGGCGTCCAAGAACCAGATGCGCTTGATTACGAGTTACTTGCAAATGAATTACCGCGTGGAAAGGCTTCGGTTGTGGCGAGTTTTGGCGGGCAAAACGTTGATCAAGGCCCGGACGAACCTCCTCACATTGTCGCAACAGCTGCGATAGAGGCATATTATCCAATGAACGCCGATGACTGGAAGCTTTCAAGCTTAAGTAATTAAACGAAAAAATTACAAAACTTGCGTAAATTAGAGATCACGTTAAGCTCTTAACAGGTGTAACGGGTGAACGGGACATGCAGAGATATCAACGGGTACAGATCGCATTAGAGATCTTGCAGCAACGCGGTGTGGGTTTAAATTTCGCCTATCCGCCGATTTTTTTAGCCCTCGCCCGTCAGGGATTGCCGCCAAGGCCACTTCACTTCATGAGTCCAGCGGGACTTTACGTTTTGGGCTTTACCGTCTTTTTCCTGTTTTTTGGTGTCTTTCTGGCCGCGGATATTTCACCCGAATACCAAATTGGACCCATCCGATCGCTTTATGCATTGGGATGGGGTGGTGTTACTTTTTTATCGGGCATCAGTGGGATGGTCATCGCGGTATATTTCTTCGCCAAAAACAGAGAGTTGAAGCTACCAGCTTGGCAAGATGTTGATAAATACGAAGGTTATAGTGGAGATGCGGATATTACAGACAGCACGCTCCAATTGAACCAAGACGGCAGCTATATTCCTGGACCAGACCCGTTTGATACCGGTTTCAATCCCATGGAGCGCCTGAAACGGCTGTTTATTCGGAAAAAGGATCCTTTTGCGAATATCGTGGATTACACCTCTCATCACAAAAATGGTAGATTTTAGCTTCTTGAAAAACGGTCGTCAGAGTAACATCTTTTGATCATGGCCAAGAAATCTGACCCTGACATTGATCCACTTTTGAAAGAGTTGCAGCTCATCAACAAACATCGATTTGTGCGTGCCCATGATACTTGGTTAGGTTTGTTTCTATTTAATATGGTTCGCGGCCTAGCCTTTGGCTTGGGTTCCGTGATTGGCGCAACGGTTTTGGTTTCAATCCTTGTTTACTTTCTAAGCTCTATCGATTTCGTCCCAATCTTGGGCGAATATGCGCGCGATATCATCGAGATGATCCAAACTCCCCAAAACTAGAAATTCAGTGTTTCCAATTTACGCCTTCTAAGAGTGTATCAGCGTAACTATTTGTAAAAGGACGAAGAATTTTATCAGGTAAGACGAATGAAACTACTGGGGATATCCGGAAGCCTTCGCAAAGAAAGCTTCAATACACGATTGCTCCGCGAGGCATCAGAAGCCTTTGGTTATTCAGGATTTTCAATCGCCGATCTTCGCTTGCCACTATACGATAATGACCTGGAAAAAGCCGAGGGAATACCGCCAGAGGTACAGCACCTCGCTGATCAAATCACGCAGGCTGATGCAGTAATCATTGCAAGTCCTGAATATAACCAAAGTTTCTCGGGCGTCCTAAAAAACGCGCTAGACTGGGTTAGCCGTGTGGATGGCAAACCCTGGGCGGACAAACCTGTTGCCCTTATTCACGCAGCTGCTGGGCGGGCTGGCGGGGCCCGTGCGAATTACGCGCTTCGGCTGGCGATGGCGCCGTTTAATACCCGTATGATTCAAGGGCCAGAGGTATTGGTTGCAGGCGCAAGTCGCGAATTTGACGGTGAACGATTGACCAATGATCGCTATCTGAACTCTTTAAAATCCCTTATGGACAAACTTCGACAGGAAGCTTCCCGCTAAGCAAGGTGATGAGAAACGGTGAAGCTGTCAGGGATTACAGGGTGTTCCCCAAGAATTTCCGCAGCCACCACGTCACCAACTTTATGCGCGATACCAAACCCAATCTTAAACGCCCCTGTCGCAACATACATACCAGACAATCCAGGCATTGAACCAATCATGGGATCGCGGCGCCGAGCTTTGGGGCGAAGGCCTGCCCAGCGCTCTATCACTTCGGCGCCCGCTAAGCTCGGACAGATATTGCATGCCTGATCAATTATTCGATCAAGCTGCTCATCGGTTTCAAAGGGCTGCCCCCAACTATTTTCAGAAGTGGAGCCAATGGCGGTTGTACCATCTGCGTGGGGGATTACGTAAATATTGTCGGCATAGATTTGGGGATGACCCCCCAAATCCACATCCAGACGGGCGGCCTGTCCTTTCACACCGGTTCCGCTGCCCGCGCCCAAATGAAAATCCATGAGGTGAAATCCATGATAGCCGGCGGCCAAAATAACGGCCGCTGCTTTTTGTTCGCCAGAGGTGGTCGTTACCATATGGTCATCGATCGCGGTTACCCGTGTGTGCATTTGGAAGACAACGCCAAGTTTTGCGCAAGCAGCAGCAAGGCTGCGTACCGCGCGGCGCGGGTATATTCGGGCGGACAAAGTTTCTTCGATTAATCCAAAAGGCGCTGCTGATTTTGAAACATGTGGAGCATCGTCGATAATTTTCCAGCGATACGCCTCAAGCCAATTTTCACGCGAAGCTTCAATGCGCGCCTCAGCGAGAATTAGATCTTTTTCACTTACGATTGGAATCACCCGTCCAACGCGCCCATATCCAGACGAATGGCCAGATTGCGAGTCCACTTCCCTCCAAAAATTCTCTGCACTATCGAGAGCTTCAAATTGAAACTGTTTTTTGGGGTTCCATTGATCCGGCGTATGCGGCGCCATTGCACCCACAATTCCACCCGATGCCCCCGTACCTAAATCTTCGGCATCGATAACAAGAACCTTCAGCCGACGTTTGGCGCAGGCATAGGCGCATGCGAGACCAAAAATCCCAGCACCAACAACAATCACGTCGGGTTTATTCCCGATTGCCATTTCATCGCCCCGCGGTAATGGTGGCGAGGCACTTACGGGAATGGGTTATGAAAGACCAGCCAAAAATTGCGGAACTGCGCTGGGACGAACGGGGGGTGCCAATCGCCACCGCATTTGATGACCCATACTATTCCTTTGCCGACGGATTGGCAGAAACACGTCATGTGTTTTTAAGCGGAAATGATTTGCCCGCACGGTTTAAAGAGGGTTTTGTTGTGGCCGAACTGGGATTTGGTACAGGTTTGAACTTACTCGCCACGTGGGAAGCGTGGGAAAATGCTGGGTTTGATACGCCACTTGGGTTTACCAGTTTTGAAGCTTTCCCTATGGCAGTCACTGATATGCGCGCTTCGCTAGCACGTTGGCCAGAGTTGGCTGCAAGAGCTACGTTGTTGCTGGAAGCGATAGACGCTCAAGGCTTCTCTTTTGAACTTCCAAACTTGTGCGGCGAAATTATTATTGGAGATGCACGAAAAACGTTACCCGAATGGGTTGGTTTTGCAGATGCGTGGTTTTTGGATGGATTTAGCCCAGCCAAAAATCCAGAGTTATGGGAGGCGGATTTGTTAAAACATGTATCCACACATACATGCGCGGGCGGAACCGCTGCCACTTACTCTGCCGCGGGTCATGTTCGGGATAAATTGACTGAGGCTGGATTTGCGGTGGAGCGCGATCAGGGCTTTGGACGCAAACGCCATATGATTAAAGCGGTGAAAAGATGACGCAAAACAATCCCAAACTTGGCATTCTATTGATGATTGTGACCACGTTCATCTTCGCGGCCCAAGATGGTATCTCGGCTTATTTGGCGACCAAATATAATGTCTATTTGGTGGTTATGATCAGATATTGGTTTTTTGCCCTTTTTGTTCTGAGCATTGCTCAATTCTATCAGGGAGGGATTCGGAAAGTTGCTCATAGCGAGCAGACATGGATTCAATTTTTTCGCGGTGCCCTCTTGGTCTTGGAGATTATGGTCACTGTGTTGGCCTTCGTCTATTTGGGCTTGGTCGAGGCTCATGCGCTCTTCACTATCTACCCGTTGATGATTGCAGCCCTATCAGGTCCCGTTCTTGGCGAAAAAGTCGGCTGGCGGCGCTGGCTGGCCATCGGGGTTGGCTTTGTTGGTATCTTGGTGATTTTAAGACCTGGTTACGGAGTCTTTAGCCCCTATGCCTTAATCCCAATTGCCGGCGCACTAATGTTTGCGCTTTATGGGTTGATCACTCGCTATGTCGCACGAAAAGACACGGCCGCCACAAGCTTTTTTTGGACAGGGATTGGTGGCGCTGTAACTGCAACAATAATCGGCTTGTTCTTCTTGGAGCCGCTCGCGCAAGAAGATTGGGGGTGGATGGCTCTTCTATGCGTCACGGGAATTGCTGGGCATTTCACCTTGATCAAATGTTATGAGGTAGTCGAGGCGGGGACGGTCCAACCATTTGCATATTTTCAGCTGGTTTTTGCGGTGGCAATTGGCGTGACGTTGTTTGACGAAGCGTTGCCACTCACAACGGCGATTGGCGCTGCGATTGTTGTCAGTGCTGGAATTTTCACCTTGCTACGTTCGGCGCGAAAGGGTCGATAACAATTATTCAAGAAAGCCAAGGTAGCCGAAATTCATTCATACAAAAGATCCTCGGATCGCTTTTGAAAACGGCCTGAATTCAGCGATTTAAATCTTTTTTGATTTCAACCGTCCCTGTTCCGATCCCCAAACGCGCGCGGTAAACATGCACACCCTCCATAACGCGCATCACGTAATTTCGTGTCTCTCTGAAGGGGATATGTTCGATCCAATCGATCACATTCACCGATGACTTCCGCGGATCCCCATACTCTTGAAGCCATTGGTTCACACGGCCTGGACCTGCATTATATGCAGCAAAAGCTAGCACATAAGAGCCCTCATATTCATCCAAAAGGCTAGCGAGATAGTGCGTTCCAATTTGAGCATTATAGTCCGCATTGTTTTGGAGCTTGGATTTTGAATATTCGATGCCAATCTCGCGGGCTACTTGACGTCCCGTCGCCGGCATCACTTGCATCAAGCCTAAAGCCCCTGCCCCACTCTTGGCATTGTGTCGAAACTCACTTTCGCGCCGTGCTATTGAAAGCGCCAATTCACGGGGCACTTTGCCTGCCTTCTGGGCCAGATCGGTCACAGGAAAATAGACATCGGGCAAAATGAAATCACGCTTCACCGCTTCTTTTGCGATACCCAACGCAACATAAGGATGTCCAAGATCACGTGCATAGTGCGAGAGCTTTGCCGTCTCCGCGACACTCAGTGTTTCGGCCATATGTGTGAGAAACCAACGCATGCGTGGTT
>CAZRFT010000217.1:0-3670 GCA_964599255.1 uncultured Neptunicoccus sp.
ACATCGATAAAGGCCAAAAGGCTCATCTGAGCGCCCGTATCATAGACGGCATCCGCTAAATACGCATGATTTGCAAACCCAACCATGCCTGCAAGCTTTCGATCAAGAACACACACGACGTCCTCTGGAAGGCTGGGCGGGCGTATCTCTTCTGGGCGTGCATTGACCTCTTCGGCTTCTGATTTTTGTGCAGACATCCAAGAGATCACCTCAGGTGGCAAAACATTTTCAGAAGGTGCACCGAAATTGATGGCAAGTCCCAGCTCGCCTTCGTTCAGTAAGGTTGAAAGGTTTCGGCCGGAAACCTCTATAAATTGCGCCTCGCCGCCAGCGAACTCTGCCAGCCGTAATTCTGTATCAAAGGCGCAGGCAAAATCACCTTCCTCGATATTGAATATTCTTGGCGTCGCGACATCGTCGTTCAATTCCGCATTGAGTAAGAGGAAGAGCTCGGACTCCAATATCGTCTCGTAGTAGCGCAACCGTCCTGCATCGCTATCGGATAGGTTCATCACCGCAAAGGCTTCGTCGATGCGGGTGGTCATGGGATCAACTTTGAAATCGTTTGGCGCATATGAGGCAACAGCTCTTCTTCAAACCAGGGATGTTTTTTCAACCACGCATTATTGCGCCAGGACGGGTGCGGCAAGGGATAAACGGCTGGTGCAATCTCTCGCCACTTTTCTACCCTTTCGGTCAGTGACATTTTGCCCAAATGCCAAGCCTGCGCATATCCCCCCACCAATATTAAACAAGATATCTGCGGCATGGCCGTTAGGGCTTTTTCACGCCACAGCTTTGCACATATTTTCGGCGGCGGCAGGTCTGCGCCTTTCTGTGAATACCCAGGAAAACAAAACGCCATCGGAAGAATAGAAAAATTATCCTTTGCGTAGAATTGCGCCTCGGACACGCCCAACCATTCACGCAATCGATCGCCAGAAGGATCGGTAAAAAATCGACCTGATTCATATACGCGCGCGCCTGGCGCCTGCCCCGCAATCAGGACCCGCGCTTTTGTAGACAGTTGCGTCACAGGTCGCGGGCTGTGCGCAGTTTTCGTCTCCAAAAAACGCGCAGCACATTCACGACAGTCTCGAATATCTTTTTCTAGCTTAATCACAGCTCCCTTATACACATTTCGACAAGTATCGAAATAATTCTTGCTATATTTCGATATTTCTATAAATATCGAAATATGAAAAGATTCGAAGATAAAACACTTACCCTTGAAAAAGCCTCCGCCGCTTTTGCAGCGCTTGGTTCTGAACAACGCCTTGCCGTGCTTCAAACACTTGTTCGTGCGGGCGAAGAGGGATTAAGCATGGGTGAACTTGGTAAGCGCGCAGGTGTAACCGGCTCCACCCTTACCCATCACTTAAAATTTTTAACCGCCGCTGGACTTGTCGAGCAAGCAAAGCATGGGCGCTCCATCATCTGTGCCGCCGTGGCCTATGACGAAATTCGTGCGCTCTCTCAGTTCTTGCTAGCCAATTGTTGCGCGGATGCGGCACCTGCAAAGGATCACGACCATGGCTGACATTTCAACGCCACCCAAAAAACGCTTCCCGAAAATTGAAGGTGCCTGGATTGTCAGTGCGCTTTTGATTTTGGGCACCGCCATATTTGTCCCAAATGATCTTCGCTCGATCCTTGATAGCGCTGCTGGCAATATCCTCCATACCAGTATGTTTATCGCCTTTGCGGTTTTCTTAATTGCCTACCTAAAGGCAACGGGTGCGGAATCCGTGGTCGGCAAAGCGTTCCAAGGCAACGAATATCGGATGATTATTTTTGCCTCCCTTGTCGGTGGACTAATGCCCTTTTGCTCTTGCGAGGTGATCCCCTTTATTGCCGCCCTTCTCGCCGTTGGTACACCCTTAGCTGCCGTGATGGCATTTTGGCTCTCTTCTCCAATTATGGACCCGCCAATGTTTATCATCACCGCTGGCGGCTTGGGGTGGGATTTCGCGATTGCCAAATCTGTAGCAGCGGTCGGAATGGGGATATTTGGCGGCCTTGCAGTCAAAGTAGTCGCCAGCTACGGGTTGCTTCCCAATCCGCTTAAAGAACAGACGTCCAGCAGTTGTTCAAGCTGTGGCAGCTCGCCTCAAACTGGAAAGCCAGTTTGGTTTTTCTGGCAAGAGTATACTCGGCTTGGCGTCTTCAAGGACACGTTTTTGGAAAATGCGCTCTTCCTTTTGAAATGGCTAACCCTTGCTTACATCATTGAAGCTTTGATGATCCAATACGTGCCAGCTTCTTGGATTGCGAACGCGTTGGGCGGTGACGGAATTGGAACAATCGCCCTTGGCGCAGTGATCGGCGCGCCTGCCTACTTGAATGGCTATGCAGCTGTCCCTTTACTCTCTGGACTTTTGGAACAGGGTATGGGGCAAGGCGTCGCGATGAGCTTCTTGCTCGCAGGCTCCGTCTCTTCGATCCCAGCTGCCATGGCCGTGTGGGCATTGGTCAAACCTCGGGTTTTTGCCACCTATCTGGGATTGGGCATCTCATCAGCCATCATCGGCGGGATGATTTGGTCCATGGTTGCTTAAACGGCCAATCGCTTTTGGAAGGCTTTAAAGCCTTTCAAAAGCTCATCTCGTAAAATCCCGCTCAAGCGGGATATTTCCTTTTAGCTAAAGAATATAACGAACAGCGTTAGACCAAGCAGTGCTGCAATCGACAGGACCATCGCGCCCGCAGGCCAGCTCGCCGCACGCGGCCCATCCGGTCCGTGGGAGTTATGCAACTCATCTACCAAACGGATTGCTGATTTGTTGATATAACCCGTCACCCCTCGGAAAATCGCGCTCACAACCACGCTCAAATAGCTGACGATGGCTGGAAGCATTTTACGATAAATCCAATCGATATCCAAATTCACGGAACGCAGCTCAGGCGGGTAAATCTTCGTCCGCATCAGAATCGTAAACGCGAGTGCAGAGAAGAAGAGAAGCTGCAGCTGCGTGATCACATGCGTCGTCGTGTAGGGCACGTATTTCACTTTGTAAGGCAGTAGATCATACAAGAGAGACGGGAAGACACCGATCACCACGCAAAGCGTCGCGGTTAAACCCATTGCAATCAGCATATGCGTCGGTGCTTCTTTAGGGCGCAGCCCGCTGTCATGGGCAAAGAAGGCAAAATATGGAATCTTAATGCCCGAATGGTGGAACACACCAGCCGATGCAAAAACCAGCGCCAGCCACACGATCCAATACCCCTCTTTCGCAGCGCCCGAGAGGATAAGCGACTTGGCAATAAAGCCAGAGAAGAGCGGAAATGCTGAAATCGATGCCGCGCCAACAACACAGAATATCATTGTCAGCGGCATGGTTCGGTAAAGTCCCCCAAGCTCAGAGCCTTTCGCCGTACCCGTTCTGAACAGAACCGCGCCCACGGACATAAACAACAGAGCCTTATAAAGGATATGCGCAAAGGCATGGGCCGCCGTTCCATTCAACGCAAGCTCTGTCCCAACACCAATACCGACGACCATGAAACCAAGCTGGTTATTCAGCGAATAGGCCAGAACCCGGCGCAAATCATTCTCGATCACCGCAAAGAAGATCGGGAACAAGGTCATTGTCGCCCCGATATAAATCAGAATTTCCGTGCCAGGAAATGTGCGTGCTAATGCGTAAACGGCGAGTTTTGTTGTGAA
>CAZRFT010000218.1:0-3942 GCA_964599255.1 uncultured Neptunicoccus sp.
CTAAGCGGGAAGCCCCCCCAGAAACAAGGTCTCCCTTGAGGGCCGTGGAAGACCACCACGTCGATAGGTCGGAGATGTAAGCGGTGTGAGCCGTTCAGTTGACCGATACTAATTGCCCGATAGGCTTGATTTGATCCAGTAAAAGCTAGGTTTCTAGTGAATACGAAGATCGTTGTGAGAACAACGAAAGACATCTCGTGGAATATGTTTAGAGTTCTTTTTTGGTTTGGTGATCATAGCGCCAGAGAAACACGTGATCCCATCCCGAACTCAGCCGTTAAGCTCGGTAGCGCCGATGGTACTGCGTCTTAAGTCGTGGGAGAGTAGGTCATCGCCAAACCTAATAAGAACTCTAATATGCTCTCTGTCGATGAACGTTTCTTTCGAAGCTGTCCTTTGGGGCAGCTTTTTGGTATTTTGAAACATGCTTGAATTTAATTTCGTTATTGTGTGTCTGGTAGGCCTGACCTGCTTCTGTTTTCTTCGTTTTGGTTGGACGTTGATTAACCTGATCAACGAAATCAAGTTTAGAGAGAAACTTGGTCAATTACCCTCACTGAGTAGCGCATTTCAACAAGAATCATTGGAGTCGAAGCGCCTAGCCACAGCTGGAAAATGGGTGTTTGTGAGTATAGCAACATTGATGGTTTACATCGCATTGAGTTTTATGAACTTGTGGTGACGCTCTCTCGGGATTTCGCTGCGCAAAACCCTGTCGCGCCAATGCGTGATTGGGCTTCGCCCAAGCCCCTGCTTGGGTCATCGCCAAACTTATAAAAACAGTTTTACTCGGTACACGATGAATGTCACTTCGACGTCGCCCGTTGGGTGATTTTTTGTCTATTTGTCCAGAATGTGAAGATTCCTACTTTAACTGGTTTGGTATTTTAAGAACTTGAGATCGTTAATTTAATTTCAATTGAAAGGAAAAAATAATGGAAACCACAGTAAAAAATCTTGGCGGCGGTCGTATGGAAATCACGATTAAGGGCGCTGATGGCAGCAAAACCTCTATCTCTGTGCGTCCAGGCGCAACAAAAACGCGCCAGACGGATTCCGAAGGAAATACTAACACAACGACGAACCAAACAGGCAGCCAATCTGAATCCGGTAGTGAAACTACTGAAACGGCTTCTGAAAGCAAATAATTTGATACCTCGTTTCTAATTTGGCCAAGGCCCGAATTACGCTAGGAAATAAGCCATAATCCGAATTGCAAAAGGCACAGTTGTTCTGTGCCTTTTGTCAATTTATGCTGACGGAATGACTTCTGCCTACAACGACGACCCTTTTGCCAATCCAGGTGAACCAAAGCGCGGGCACTGCGTTTTGCATCGGAATGTTTGGTTTAAGCCGTCTGATTTTCCCGCGAATGAAATCACCGACGAGCTGTTTGCTACGGGGGTGAACCAAAAGGCGCTGGAAGAGATCTGTGCGCGAGTCAAAGCGACGGCGATCCGGTTTAAGGGGATGACGGCGGATGATTTATCGCCGCTTGCTTCGCTCGCGCACCTTGAAGAGCTTGACATTACTTGGGCGCATAAATTCACGGACGTCTCGCCGCTGCAAAACCTCAGAAAACTTAAAGGTTTGACCCTGTCGGATAATAAACGCTGGCATGACCTTAGCCAATTAAAGGACATGAAGATCGAGGTGTTGGATATCTCTGGCGGGATTTGGAACACAGATCGATATGAGACGCTGGCGCCTTTGGCTGATTTACCCAATCTGCGGGCGCTACAAATGACCAATGTGAAAGTTAAAGAGGGCGGTTTGCGCCCCCTTGAGCGATGCAAAAAGCTCAAAGAACTGATGGTTTCATACGTTTTCCCGACAGAGGAATACGCCTATCTGTCGGTGAAACGTCCGGATATTAAATGTGATGCATTTCAACCCTATCTTCAACGCGAGATGTTTGGCGATAAGGATGTAATGGTGATCGGCGCGCGCAAACCGTTTCTAAGCTCTAAAAAGGATAAGGAACGCATCAAAAAATACGTCACTCAATTCGAGGCGCTGCAGGATAAGTTTCGGAACGCGTAGCCCCTACTGGTGACAGATTTGGACCGAAATCGTGTTATTTTCCGTATCGCGCACGCTCGCAACGAAACCATCATCATATTGCATAAAGGAAAGCTGCGGATCCGCGCTTTGCTGATCGGCAGAAAATAGGCTTCCTAGTTCACCACCACCCATACATTGATTGTTGGCTACAGCCGTTTGGATTTTCTCTAGGGCATTTGTGATCTTTGGGCCCGAGCCCCCATTGTCGTCCTTTGATTTGCCAACGCTATTGTCGTTGTTTGACGCAGAGCTGCTGACGCTGCCTGCACTATTTGAAACACTTTTCGATTCAGCCAAAGCATGGCTGCCTAAAATGAAAAGACAGGCTGCAAACGCTTTTGGGCAATCACTTAATAAAAATTTTTGCATCAATCCCTCCCTCAGTTCTTTGACGCGTCACCAGCGTAAGCCTGAAAAGCGCAATTGCAAGAAATGATTCTTGAGGGTCGTTTTTCGCAGGTTGTGAGTTTGAGGAAGAAAGTGATCTGTTTCGCCTATACAGCGTTCGAGGAATTCCGATCCTTCAACAGAATAAGAATGATGAAAATGAACAGTGTGTTGATCACGGTCCAGCCGATATAGCCAACCCACGCCTCGTAAGCGATATCGAACACGTAGAGGATCGCAAATATGGCATAGAGCGGCACGAGGGTGGAAACGAGGACGAAGACCTTTTTTAGGGTAGCAGAGCTTTCCCGTAATTTGCTTGCGATCATCCAAGACCAGAGCGCAAGAATGATCGTACATAGATAGATTGCCTTGCTTGCAAAACCAATTGTTTCAACCATGTTCTTTGTCCCTTCGTTGGTGACGTGAAACTGAAATGATAATTCCGCTTTGTGAAGAGGTATCCTTTTACATTTGGCGGGCAGTCACCTCATGTCACTTGCTTAAAATACGTGTCCTTCTTGACGATTTTTTGCTCGCGGAAGGTTAGGATATCCACGCTATTGCAGGCCTCTGTACTGCCATCCTTGTGGGCGACTTGGCGGTAATATTCGCAATAGGCTTTGTCGCCGATAATGCGCGCGTCGAGCACGTCCCAATGCACGCGCTCTACCTTGTCAAAAAGACCTGAGAAAGCGGCGCGAATGGCATCCGCCCCTTCAAGCCGCACGCCATGAGGGTCTGGACCAATGGCATGCTCAAAGATCGCATCATCCGCGAAATGTTCCATGACCGCTTCGATCTCCATGGCGTTGAATGCGTCGCCGATTTGATCGACAAGCTCTCTGGTTATTTCTGACATTTAACCCTCCTCTAGCGCCCCATCATTGCGCAGGTTTTTTTGAAAAATTGACTTGTGGGATCGGCGAGCACGTTAAGCTCGTCGAAATGATCGACATCTGGGACGACATAAAGCTCCATCTTGCGATCCGATGTTTGATATTTGTCCAGATACATTTGCGCTTGTCGGTGAAACTCATCGGTTTCTGCCCCGCCAACGACGACTAATTGCGGAGCATTTGTCAGGGGCGGATGGTTGGTCATCGGGCTTTCGGCCTCTGCTTCTGCCGCATCCATGCGGATACCTGCGTTCAAAGCCTCTGTCAGGCGCACGGGTTCAAGGTAACTTAGGGGCGAAACAGGAATTCCTGCTTTGATCACATCTCGCGGCATCGCTGCATCAAGTGCGGTCCAATCGGTTGCCATCATCATTTGTGTGATATGACCACCTGCCGAGTGGCCCATCACATAGATTTGGTTGGGATCAAGGCCGAGCGAGATGCCATGTTTCCAGATATGATGAACGGCGGCGCGTGCTTGCGCGGAAATGGTTGTGATCGAAACAGTTGGGCAAAGGTCGTAGCCCGCAACAACCACATGAATGCCAGCTTTCACAAACGGTTCGGCCAAAAAGCCATAGATCGATTTATC
>CAZRFT010000219.1:0-4104 GCA_964599255.1 uncultured Neptunicoccus sp.
GAATTCCTGTAAAACAAGGGCTTCTTTTGCGCGAAGCCCTGCGCAAAGAGGGTAAATCTGAGCAAATCTCGGCCGCGTGAGGTAATTTTACTCAAAATTCCTTGATATTGCCCCATTCAACGCTTTTGTAAGGGGGATCAGTAGAGAGGTAGCAAAATAATGAAACAAAAACTACTTGCAACAACACTCATCTCTGCTTTGGCGGTAACTCCTGCTTTGGCAGATGATAAAATCAAAGACGGCGCAACAACTGGTGCGCTTCTTTTTGGCTTAACTGGTGTTATGGGGGACAAGAGCACTTCCACGACATTGAAACGCGCCGTCGTTGGCGCGGCAGCAGGTGCAGCCGTTGGCTACGCACTTGAAAAAAATGAAGAGAAGGAACGCGCACGTTCTGCGACGACGCCTTCCACTTCGACTGGCACTACGACAACCGCATCAGCAAACACTGTTGAACCGGCCCCAATTCAGGCGGTTTCAACGGCAACACTCGAAGACTACAACGAACAGCAGGATGACCTTTCCATCGCGATGGAAGGAACGGGTGCCACTGTTTTGAACAACGGCGATCATATCTTGGTCAATCTTCCAGGTGGTCTGACATTTGACAGCGGCTCGGTAGAGCTTAATTCAGATGCACGTGCAACGCTTAGTCGCCTTGCGGGCAGTTTGAACCGCTATCCAAATTCCCTAGTTGATGCGGTTGGCCATACCGACGCATCAGGTGGCGCAGATGCTAACCAGGCGCTGTCCGCGCGTCGCGCAAATGCCGTCGCTCGCGTCTTGATGGAATATGGCGTTACTTCTGATCGCTTGCGCGCCTACGGCCGCGGCGAATGGGAGCCACTGGCCCGCAATGACACCGAATACGGAAAAGCACTTAACCGCAGGGTTGAAATCTTAATTTACCCGCAGCAAGCGCAGTAAACGAATGAATGTTAAGGGCCCGATAATCGGGCCCTTAATTATTTCAGCGACGCGGCAAATTGACTAAGAAACGTTGTCGCCATAGTCATTCCGCTTGGCATAGCGGAAAGGGTCATTTTCTGCATCGTTGTTCGAATTGCATTAAATCTGCTTTCAGCTGTGCCTGCGTTCCAATTTGTTTTTGACAAATTGACCAAGGCTAACCCATGTGCCTTGGCATGATCGACATATCCAGCCAAATCGGTTCCAGTCACTTCCGCCAATTTGTGGCGACATGTGCCTCTTGCCAAGCCAATCCACCAACCCGCTGAAACGGCGTGGTTTATGTCGTCGCCAAGCGATTGAATCTGTGAACGAATTCCACCGATTTCTGTCGCTGGAACGGTGCCGCGCTGAGCCATTTTGCGCAACTGCGCACCGATTGTTTTTATAGCGGAGGAACCAACGGCCAGCTGTCGTGCTGCGTCGTTAAATTGCTGGGAAACGTTAACCCCTTTGTCTGCACCAATCGCCGCATCCCCAAGTTCCATCCCAGCGCGCGCAATATTTGAAAGTGCCATCAGCGCCCACCGTGCACTTTCTTAAATTTGTCACGGCGGTCACCGCCGCGCATGGTTTTGTGTGCGCCACCTTCCCCGGAATTCTGTTGGTTGGCGCCTTCATTTTCGGCCTGCTGATCGCCAAATCTGTTGTCGCCGCGAACTTTATTTTTTAATCGATCGCCCGTTCCAGCTCGCGCGCCACGTGCGTTCTGTTCGGCCTCTTCTTTCAATTTTTTTGCTCTATCTAATATTCCCATCTTTCAATTCTCCTCTGTTAATAATCGTCAGATGGTACTATGGGACGCGCGTATATTGAGTGACGAGGCGCACTTAAATGCTTCGCTGAAATTCAAATAATATATGCCTCAACGAAAAAACCCGCCTAGAAAAGGCGGGCTTCAAAATTTTTCTTGTTGGTGCGTTAGTGCAGCTTTCCGCCCACGTCCTTGATCGCATCATCAATCAAGCCAGAGGCATCTTTTGCACTCATGCTCTTCGCGATGACATCAGAAGCTGCTTGGATCGCGACTGATACCGCGCGATCTTTTACTTCCTTAACCGCCGATGCTTCCGCAGAGGCAATTTGATCTTCGGCCGCTTTCAAGCGACGTGCAATTGAAGTCTTTAGATCTTCTTTTGCTTGTGCTGCTGCAGCTTTCGCTTCTTCTTTGGCGTTCGCGACAATCTTTTCAGATTGCGCAATCACTTCTTTTTGCTTGCGCTCATAGTCGGCAAGGATGCTTTGCGCTTCTTCGCGAAGCGAACGCGCCTCGTCCAATTCCGCCTGCACGCCTTCTGCCCGTTTATCCAACGCAGAAGTCAGCAGTTTAGGAACCTTCAGATAAACCAAGATACCAACATAAATCAGAAACGCGATCAGAACCACAAAATCTGTATTACCAAGCGAGAAGAAAGGTCCGCTTGCAGCAAATGCTGGTGTCGCCAAAAGGGATAGTGGAAGAATAAATCTCATTATATTACCCTTTCATCCGAGCTGTCACAGCAGATTTAATCGCTTTTGCATCCGCCTTGCTTGGCGAAACCGCATCGACAATTTCTGCGGCTGTTTGGTTTGCAACGTCAGCCACAGATTTCACAGCACTTTCGCGGATCGCAACAATCGCTTTTTCAGATTCTGCCGCCTTAGCTGCAATCTCTGAATCTGCTGTTTGCATTGCTTTATCCAGATCAGCCTGAATTTCCGCTTTTGTTTCCGCCATAATTTCAGCGGCTTGTGCCCGCGCATCTGCAAGAGCTTTGTTATACGCCTCTTCAGCATCCAAAGCTTTTTGCTTCATCTCTTCTGCCATATCGAGGTCGCGCTGTATCGCGCCCTGACGATCTGCCAGAACCTCTGCAATACGCGGAAGCGCAATGCGAGAGAGCAAGAAATACGTCACAACCAGCGCCACAACCAACCAGAAAATCTGGTTTGGAAATGTCGAGAAATCTAGCTGCGGCATACCTGCCGAGGATTCACCTGTTCCAGTTGCCATTGTTCAACTCCGTTTAGGTTTGTCGATTTGGGCGCGCGGGAATCCACGCACCCGGAAAAGGAGACAAACGCTTAGAGTACGAACATCAACAATAGCGCAACGAGGAACGAGAAGATCCCCAATGCTTCGGCAAATGCGATACCGATGAACATTGTCGCTGTTTGGCCAGCTGCTGCCGCGGGGTTGCGAAGTGCGCCTGATAGGTAGTTACCAACAACGTGGCCCACACCTACTGCTGCGCCGCCCATACCAGTACAAGCCAAGCCTGCACCGATGTAAGCACCCATTTGTACCAAATCGCCTTCTACTGCCATTTTAATTTCTCCTTTAGATAAACGGCTAAACTTTATTCAACTTAGTGAACCGGATGCAGTGCATCGTTTAGGTAAACACAAGTCAGAATGGTGAACACGTAAGCCTGAATGACGGCTACGAGTGTTTCTAGCGGGTAGACAACAACTACCGCCAAAACTGGGAAGAACCCGAACAAGCCCATCGCGCCAGCAAAGCCAGCAAACACTTTGATCAAAGCGTGACCTGCCATCATGTTACCCGCAAGACGGATAGAGTGGCTGATCGGACGGACGAAGTAAGAAATAATCTCGATAATCGCGAGGATCGGACGCAAAATAAGAGGCGCGGAAGAAATCCAGAACAAAGCCAGGAACTTCGTGCCGTTCTTAATGAAGCCCAACAGTGTAACGCCCAGAAAGATGACGCCCGCCATAACGGCTGTAACTGCGATATGAGATGTTGTCGTGAATGACATAGGCAAGAGGCCCAAAACATTCGCAAACAAGATGAACATGAAAAGTGTGAAGATGTAGGGGAAGTATTTAAGACCTTCTTTGCCTGCAATATCTTCAACCATCGAATGAACGAAGCCATAGATGACTTCAGCAACTGATTGTGTGCGGGACGGAACAATCGCACGACCGCGCGTGCCATAGATAAGAAGCGCAGAAATGGCGACAATTGTGAGCGTCATCCAAATTGTCACGTTAGTGACCGAGTACCATTCAACCTGACCTCCACCAAGCCAAGAGGGGATTTTCACCTCAAACTGGCTCATTGGGTCGATATTGATACCACCGCTTGCTGCTTCTCCGGCCACGTCGTTTATCCTTCTCTCTTAACGA
>CAZRFT010000220.1:0-1479 GCA_964599255.1 uncultured Neptunicoccus sp.
GGTGAATCTGTACCCGAGAATGCAGCGTGTAAGGCAGGTGAATTGGAAGCAAATAAAAGCGTAATAAATCCAATTGTCAGTAGGCCACGTTTGTATTCCGCATCGGCAGTTTCGCTGTCCCCTTCGGCGCCACCGACTGCCACGGCTGTCATCGCATCAACTGGGGAGACGGAGACGGGTTGTGATCTTGATGGTGGTGGGAAGAATGTATCTTGAATTGCGTCGCTATCTTTGTCATTTAGTGGAGCATCATTGTTGGCTGTCGAAACAATGGCCTCGTCAACGTCTGCCATGAACAGAGTGCCAACGATGCTGGTACTTCGACTCTTCATATGATGATGACATTGCGTTAATCGAGGCGTAAATGCAGACACGAATATTCCACTAACGAGAAGTATCGTTGTGGATAAGAGGATTGATTGCTTCATGTTTAATTTGGTTTCTTGTCTGTCTTTTAGCAGTTTGTCTTGAAACGATGATGCCATTGATGACTGCCGATGCTAAGAATTTTTTTCCCGGCGGCAAAGAAGATCAACGGAATTTGTGAATCGGAGAAAATGTGTTTCCAACTCCAAGAAACAAGATACCCCATTGCTGACGTCTCTGGCAATGGTTTCTTATTGGCTTTCTGTCTTTGTTCATGGAACAACTTAGAGGATAAGTGTTCTACGCCTACGCTGTCGTGACGTGGTGGAATTCCATTCGACCGTCCATTGCAGCATTCCGTTTTTCGCCAGCCGTAAAGTCTCTGTGTATGCACGGTGACGAGCTTGACATCTCCATGCACTTTCGCCTCCAACAATAAACGAGAGGCGGACGATGACAGCAGCTGCTCATTGTGCTGTCAAAAGACTCAAAAGCAAGCTGCCATTTCGTGATGACGTGGTGACGATCGAGCAAATCACCGCTCGCCTCGCTCGTCGCTCGTTCCTCTTCCAGTTGGCTGCAGTGACTATCTAAGATTCCTAATTCCTACCATTACATATGGAAGGTTAACTTTCCCGTATCGCCTTGATCAGTTGCTTTCAGCTCAGACGAGAGAAATCTTCCGCCTGTGGTTTTTTGCGCTGTTCCGCGCCGAGAGAACCCTCGACAACTGATGATGCTGTGCCTATTTGCACGATCGACATCACACCGCCCCATCATCCAGGAGAGAAAAAAGAATTCTGAATTTGATTGTTGCATTGGCAGAAACAATCTTGTCTCGGTTCGCATAAATCAGGACTCTCAACAAAATCATCACATCGGAGGTTGGATGATTTCGATGACAACATCGAAGATTGAATTTAAAGGGATTTATTATTCATTTTTGACGGAGGCAGTCCGCAACCAACTGGCGGACAAGTAGACGGAACAAAAAATTGCAACCATGTGGCGACAATTCCTTTTAAGATCCCATTGTTCTCGTTGTATCGCACCACTGCGCCGTCTAACTGAAAGTGCGAACCGTCCCATTGGATCTTTGCTAAGATCTACCAG
>CAZRFT010000221.1:0-5878 GCA_964599255.1 uncultured Neptunicoccus sp.
CGTCGTAATCCCGTTCGTCTTGCCATCGCTGCTTGGGAATGGGGTGCCTATTATGGCGATGCGCGCACGAAGGGTGCGAAGCTGGACATCGCCAAATGGAAGCGCCCAAGTCCAGATACAATTCCTGTTCACGCCAAAGCGGCAGGTCTTTATATGATCTGCACGATCTCGAAACATCAGGCGGAGGATAGGGGATATTCCGATGCGCTGTTTATGGATTACCGCGGCTATGTGGCAGAGGCGACAGGCGCAAATATTTTCTTTGTCAAAGACGGGGAAGTTCATACACCGAAAGCAGATGTGTTCCTAAACGGCATCACCCGTCAGACAGTTATTGGCATGCTCGAAGAGCGTCAGATTAAAGTGCATGAGCGGATCATTGAGCCATCCGAAATGGAAAGCTTTGAGCAATGCTGGCTTACTGGCACTGCGGCCGAAGTCACCCCAGTTGGTGAGATCGGGGATTATAACTTCGAAGTTGGTGCGCTGGCCGTTGAAATGGCCGAAAGCTACGACAAATTGGTGCGGGAATAGGTCCCGCGCCGCGACGCTTGCCTGAAAATCGAAACCGCGCTACGATTCGCATACCGAAGCACTACGGCTAGTCAGTGCGCAAGACGGAGGAAAAGGTTCTGAGCCAAATTGCGGAGGCGAAACGCCCCGCTCAAAAAAACATTCCAACAATGTCTTTGTTGGATCTTGTTCTGAACACTCTCTACGACAATAAAGCTGAAGATGTCGTCACGATCGAGCTGGCGGGTAAGTCCAGTATTGCCGATCATATGGTTGTGGCTTCTGGTCGCTCTACTCGTCAGGTCGCCGCCATTGCGGATAAGCTTCAAAAAGAGTTGAAGCAAATTCATGGCATCGTGGCCACGCCTGAAGGGAAAGAGACAGGCGACTGGGTTCTGTTGGATGCAGGTGATGTCATCATCCATATCTTCAGACCCGAGGTGCGAGAGTTCTATCAGCTTGAAAAAATGTGGATGAGTGAGGTGGCAACACCCACCACGCAGTAATGCGGGTCCAAATTATTGCCATCGGACGTCTGGGCCGTGGGCCAGAGGCGGAACTGATTACCGACTATCAAAAGCGTTTTGATCAAACCGCGCGCAAGCTGGGTTTGGGGCCTTTGGACATTCGTGAACTTGAAGCCAAAAAATCCAACAAGGTGGAAGAGGCGAAGCTTTTGGAAAAGGCCCTTCCAAAGGGCGCGTTTGTCATCGCCATGGACGAACGTGGCAAAACACTTACCAGTCCAGAATTCGCCAAGAATTTGCAAAGCTGGCGCGAGCAGGGTCGCGCAGACCTTTGTTTTCTGATTGGGGGCGCGGATGGGTTGTCCCCCGAACTTCGAAAGCTCGCCAACTATCAACTCTCGCTTGGCACGATGGTTTGGCCACATGCGTTGGCGCGGGTGATGTTGTGCGAACAACTTTACCGCGCCGCATCAATTTTGACGGGCAGCCCGTATCACCGAGAATAGGATTAACTTGTCGCGATGCGATAGTGGTAGGAAGCAACTTCCCCAAAGCCCATAGAACGATAAAGTCCTAGGGCGGGCGCGTTTTCTTTCACCGTTAAGACGGCAATTTCATCAGCATCATGACGCGCAGCCCAGATCATCGCATCTTGCATGACACGTGTTCCCAGTTTCTTGCCGCGCGCCGTCTCTAGAACCTCCACGGCGTGAACCATACACAGACCATTTGAAATGGAAGCAAATGCAACGGCCTGATCGGCCAGCGTCAGGATGACACGAGGTTCTGCCGCGCGCATCATCACGTTAAATCGGGGGAAAGAAATGCCGCCCGCGATCCAGATCGTCTGAGCTGTTTTAGTGACTTCTTGATGCTGCTGAGAGGTTATATCACCAGTCGGCTCTTCCAATTTACGTGACAGAACCACCACCGGATCAATCACCTTAAATCCCAGGGACGCCAATTCCGCATCGAGCTCATCTTCGCCAGCGGTCAACATGAAAAGCGGCGTTTCGCCTCGATGTTCGAAATGGCGAACGGCTACCCCTATATCCGCGTCCCTTTCAATTTGGGATGCAGCAGAGACGCGCTTGCCCCCGCCCTGACCGTTGCGCAGTAACCAACCTTCTATGTGTTGGTATGCCGCCGCTGGCCATGTGGCATCGATCGCTTCGAAATACTGGCTCTGCGTTCTCACAAATCCAGTGCCTTTTTGATCTCTTGGACTGCCGCTGAAACCATTTTTTTATCATGACCCCGCACAACCAAATTTGCGCCGTGAACACCATCTTCATTGAATGGATAGGAGCCCAGCGACAACTGGGGGTAGGCTTTTGCAATATCACCCAAGGGACCGGCGATTTGGCTTTCGATCACTTCGGCACGCACCGTTTCAGAAAGTATCGGTTGCCCGCCCTCTAGTTGAGGTAAGAGCCAAGCCAGCATGGACTGGAAAACTTTAGGGATACCTGCCATCACATGCACATTTTCAAGCGAGAAACCGGGTGCAAAAGAAATGGCGTTGTCGATCAAGTGTGCCCCATCTGGTATGCGCGCCATACGCAAACGTGCAGGCGTCAAATCAGCCTCTCCGTTGGGATAGTTCTGAGCCAACACCGCTTTTGCATCATCCCGCACATCAATGGGAACCTCAAAGGCAGCGGCGATGCTGTCCGCGGTAATATCGTCATGGGTTGGACCAATGCCGCCAGTTGTAAAGACGTGATCAAAACGCGCCCGTAGAGCATTTACCGCCGCGGCGATATCTGCTGTATCGTCAACGACAACGCGCACTTCCTTTAGGTCGATGCCATGCAAGGTAAGCTCGGTTGCAAGATGATGCATATTGGCATCCCGCGTCCGACCAGACAGGATTTCGTCTCCGATAATAACCATTGCTGCACTGGGGTTGCTCATGCGCCGTCCTTTGCATTAAGAGGTTCTCAATTATCGCTACTGTAACCATGCGACAATCAAGTTTCGAGGGTAGAATTGGACAAAGCGCGGATCAATAAAGACGGCATCACAATCCATTCAAATGAAGAGTTTGAAGGGATGCGGCGCGCCTGTGCGCTCTCTGCATCGATCCTTGATCGGATTGCCGAACATGTTGTCCCCGGCGTGACCACAGGCGCCCTTGATCAAATGATCCATGATTGGATGACCGAAGCCGATGCTGTGCCTGCAACATTGGGATACCGCGGCTATCCGAAATCTTCGTGTATTTCGCTTAACCATGTTGTCTGTCATGGCATCCCGGGCGAGAAGAAGCTTAAGGATGGTGATATCCTGAACATCGATGTGACCTGTATTCTGGATGGATGGTACGGGGATACCAGTCGCATGTATGTCGCAGGCAAACTAAGCCGCAAGGCGGAACGCCTGATCCAGGTCACTTACGATTCCCTGATGCTTGGGATTGAACAGGTGAAGCCGGGAAACACCTTTGGCGATATTGGGGCAGCTATTCAACGCTATGTCGAATCTCAGCGTATGTCCGTAGTGCGCGATTTTTGTGGTCATGGACTGGGCCGTGTTTTCCATGCGCCCCCCAATGTGGTTCATTTCGGACGCTTTGGCACTGGGCCAGTCTTAGAAGAGGGCATGTTTTTCACCATTGAGCCCATGGTGAATTTGGGCCGACCAGATACTAAAATCCTCGCCGACGATTGGACGGCTGTGACCAAAGATAAATCTTTGTCCGCTCAGTTCGAGCATTCTGTCGGGGTAACCGCCGATGGGGTGGAGGTTTTTACGCTTTCCCCTGGCAATAAATTTCACCCGACTTGGGGATAATCGAGACTCGTCGTAAACTCGGTTTCATGAAAAATCTATTGATTCGCGCCCTAAGCGCCCTTTACATTCTTGTTGCTTCATCTTTTTGGCTTGCCGCCCAAGCAACCATTGATTTCAACCTTTTTGAGATAGAAGGTTTTGAGGCCAGCAAGGTTTTCAAATTTGATGCGTCATACACCGAAAAATTTGGAATTCCAGTTGCGGTTCCTTTTCAGATTAATGTTCCAATAAATCGGCAAATAGAGCTGATTGCGGATGGTAAACCAGCTGGTGGCGGGCTCGCAAAATTCACCTTTGCAACGAAAGATGAACCGCGCACATTCATTGAGAATATTCAAATCGTTTCTGCCACGATCCCGCTGATGACGGATCAGGATGATCCTGCCGCTGCGCGCGTACAAGTGGCCGTTGGCTTGCTGACCGATCAAGTTTTTCCAGCCGCGGTGCAAGGCTTCCAAAATGCAAAAATTTTGACTGTGGAAGAAATTTCAATGGGTGGCGTCCATGCTGTTCATCTAATTGGCACCTATGATGATCCGACAATTGGCGCGATGCTATTAAGGCTTGTCGCGATGCCGCACCCATCGAACGAACAAAGTTATGTCACAATTTCAAATATTAATTTGGCGCTTGTTCCAGTGATGGATGGTCCTACGCTGGCGGCAAGCCTATCGGGCCGGGTCATGAGCAGCTGGACCTACCTACCATAACCTTTCGTTTACCTTAAAATGAAACATTCGGCTCATGGCCGAGCGTTCCGAATTATCAGAAGTGCCCTTATTGGATTTTAAACCGGCGGAAATGACGGTTGCTGATTTTCGCAAAGATCACCGCTCGCGATTGCGAAAGCGTTTTATGGAAGGCGGGGCGGATGCGATGCCAGATTATGAGCTATTGGAACTTGTTCTGTTCAGAGCCATTCCGCGCCAAGATGTAAAGCCGCTTGCCCATCGTTTGATCCATGAATTTGGCGGCTTTAACGAGGTGGTGTCCGCCCCCCCTATGTTGCTTTCCAAGGTTAAAGGTGTTGGGCAGGCGGTCATCCACGAGTTAAAAATCATAGAAGCGGCCGCCCATCGATTGGCGCGTGCCAAGGTCATGAATAAAGAGGTGATCAGCTCTTGGGATCAACTGGTTTCCTATTGCAAAACCGCCATGGCTTATCGGGATATTGAACAATTCAGGATTCTTTTTCTCGATCGGAAAAACCAACTAGTCGCAGATGAAATTCAACAGCGAGGGACGGTCAATCATGTTCCCGTTTATCCGCGCGAAGTCGCAAAGCGCGCGCTGGAGATTAATGCAAGTGCAGTGATCTTGGTGCATAATCATCCCTCTGGTGATCCGTCCCCATCGAAGGCCGATATCGACATGACGCAGCAGGTGGAAATAGCGTTACAGGCGATTGGTGTGACCTTGCACGACCATATCATCATCGGCAAAGAGAACGTTGCAAGCTTTCACAGCCTGGATTTGCTTTGACGCTTAATTTGGGCACGCGTCTTGGTTGGTGGTGATCAAGGGCCATAACCCGATTGAACGAAGGGCATCGTCTGCTTCCCCAGACCCAAGATAGGCCGCAAAAGCGTTCATCAAGGACGGTGCGCGATCAAGATCAGTTTTAAACCCGATTGTGGTGGTCATGGGGTAAAGCGTTGGATTTGCGGAAAAGCTCGTGAAACCCAGACAAGTTTTGATAGGAATAGCGGCATCGATGGCGTTCCCAGAAAGGATAAAGCCGATCGCGTTAGGATCTTTTTCAATCTCCGTCAATATTTGATCCGTTCCCAAATAAAATTCAGCCGTTTGAACAAAGGGTACAGGCTGGCCCTCGTTTAAGTCCCTCACAACTGTTGCCAGTTCTTCAGTAAAGGCGGGCAGCAATATACGAATTGGTTGACCATCACCCTTGAGCGCCGCCCAATCCGAAAGCTCACCTGATAAAATTGCCTTGACTTGGGAAACCTCTAAGCCATTTCGAATATTTGGGGATTTGGAAACAACCTGCACGATCGAACTCGCAAATGGCGTATCGGGGGATTGTGCCGTTACCAGCAATTGATCAGCCGCAGGTGCGAAGCCAACTTGCGCCAGTTTAGAGC
>CAZRFT010000222.1:0-3572 GCA_964599255.1 uncultured Neptunicoccus sp.
ATCTAGATCAAGATGCACAAGCCAATCTTCTTTAAGGTCTTGATACGCTTTGGTTGCAACTGAATGAAGGGGCGGGCCAACACGATCAAGATACCGGCGAAGTCCAGACAGGAATTCAGGCGTGCAAGCCTGGCAATGAACCTTGTCCAAATGCGCAAATTCGCCAATTAATTTGGTCTCTGGATTTTCAAAATAGAGCGCCACTCTAGCTGCACCTTGATCAAGGTAATACGCCACAAACTTCTTCAGTGCTTCCAAATCATCAACAACAACGGCTTTTACGCAAAAGTTCATCTTCTCACCCTAATTGTGATCCAACACGGAGAACAAAAAATTTTTCGTTTACAAGAACGAATGTCAAATTTGACACAGGACTTCACTCAAGCAAACCTGAAAATGAAATACGGCAAGCGCGCTTGCTGGTTGACCCCCAACAAGAACTGGCAGTTCTCAGGCCCAACTGAATAAATCCGTCAAAACATTGAAATAACAGAATCAATTTGGGTACAGTCGAATTGATTTTGACAATTTGTGAATTCTAATCCTTGAAATACCGTCGAACCAACACATCCAAGCTTAAATCAAGCTCAAGCAATGCGCCCGCTTTTTTCAAAGCATTCAATCTGCTCTGGTCAAAATCGAAAATTCTAGAATAGAGTTGCTTTAGGGCTTTTTCTACAGTCATAGATTTTTTCGACGATGCAATATTTAAAAAATAGCTCAAAAACCCTCTGCTCATTTGTGGGGAAATGCTTTTCAATTCACTTCTCCAGACAATTTTTGAACTCCATATCTCAAAAGGCTCATTGTTGAGGTGTAGCAGATAGCCATCCTCAGTTTGGACCTCGTGGTATCTTTTCCGCCTGATCCATTGTTGCTGGAACTGTTTATAGTTGCGCTCGAACCAGGACATCTGGAACGGCTCATGCTCCATTACCACCGTGTTCTTCAATCCTTTACGTATTGCGACTTTGCTTTCAACATGACCCGCTAAACCTTGCTGGGCTTGCATAGCTAAGTCCAATTCATCTCCGTAGATATTGCGAACAGTTTCCGCATTCATTTTTTTGCGAAAATACAGCGCACCGTTTTTTTTCTTCGTGTTCAGCATCTCAGCAACTGGAGGCCTGAAAACCTCCGTGCTTTTGGGTTGCTGCGCTAAGACATCCTCAATTTTCCGTCCAGGAAAATGCATGTATTCATCAATATCGACCCGCACCAGCCAATCTTCCTGCAGATTATTATATGCAAAAGTAGCAATCGAATTTTGTGCAGGTCCGGCATGATCTAAATATCGCCGAAGGCCCTTCAAAAAATCTTCTGTGCACCGATGGCACTCGACCCGATCAAGATGGTTGAATTTTTTGATGAGTTTTGAATCCGGGTTATCAAAATATAACGAAATCCGATCGGCCCCTTGATCGAGGTAATAGGCAACAAATTTCTTAATGACATCCAGGCGATCATCCGTAAGCGCCATTACGCAAAAACTCATTCCTAGGGCCTATGTATCTTAATTGCTCGGCTCATTACTTTATAAAATGTGGCAAAATCAAATGATACAAGGAATAGAGAGTTGGGACAAATTTCACTCTACACTTAAATGCAGAGGTTGAATCAAAAAGGGCGACCAATGGGCCGCCCTTTAAAATTAGATTGAAGCAATCTTATTGGCTCGCCGCTGCGTCCACATTGATGGTCACGCCTGGGCCCATGGTAGAAGAAAGCGCGATTTTCTTCATATAAGAACCTTTGGCACCTTCTGGCTTCGCTTTCATCACAGCTGTGACAAAGGCTTTTACGTTCTCAACCAATTTGGCCTCGTCGAAGGACGCTTTGCCAACACCTGCGTGGACCACGCCTGCTTTTTCGACCTTAAACTGCACTTCGCCGCCTTTGGCCGCTTTAACAGCTTCGGTCACATCCGTTGTTACCGTGCCAACTTTTGGGTTCGGCATCAGGTTACGTGGACCAAGGACTTTACCCAGACGACCAACGATTGGCATCATGTCTGGTGTTGCGATGCAGCGATCGAATTCAATTGTGCCGCCCTGAACTGTTTCCATCAGGTCTTCTGCACCAACGATATCTGCGCCTGCTTTTTTCGCTTCTTCGGCTTTGTCGTCACGTGCGAATACGGCTACGCGCATTGTTTTACCTGTACCGTTTGGCAGCGCCACCACACCGCGGACCATTTGGTCTGCGTGACGCGGATCAACACCCAAGTTCACAGCAATATCGATTGTCTCGTCGAATTTTGCATTTGCGTTGGCTTTCACCAAGGCAACCGCCTCTTCGATTGTCACTTCTTGCTTGCCTGCGAATGCTTCGCGGGCCGCTGTTGTTCTTTTACCAAGTTTAGCCATGTGATTAGCCCTCCACCTTGATACCCATTGAGCGCGCAGAGCCCTCAATGATTTTGCATGCACCATCAAGATCGATTGCAGACAGATCTTTCATCTTCGCTTCTGCAATTTCTTCAACCTGCTTGCGTGTCACAGTACCTACTGTTTCACGGCTTGGAAGGTTGGCACCTGATTTCACTTTCGCTGCCTTCTTAAGGTAATAAGACGCAGGTGGCGTTTTGATGTCCATCTCGAAAGATTTATCGACATAGTAAGTAATCACGGTTGGGCAAGGCGCACCATTTTCCATGTCCTGTGTTTTTGCGTTAAACGCTTTACAGAATTCCATGATGTTGATGCCGCGCTGACCCAGCGCTGGGCCCACTGGTGGGGATGGGTTTGCTGCACCTGCAGGAATCTGCAGTTTCATCGTACCCGCAACTTTTTTAGCCATAGTTGGCCTCCTTTTTGATCCAGCCTTTGAACGCTTTCAAAGGCGCTGTTGGTTGTGGTGCGGTTTGGATCAAGCGTGACCCGCCCCTCCCACAAGGGATGTTCTTGCGAACAGAGCGGCGCTTTACGATGGGTCGGGCGGGATTGCAAGGGGTAGTTAAGAGGAAACCAAGGACTTTCGGCACGAAAGTCCCGCGCCTGCCTCCCCCTCGGCAGGCGCGTTGCGCCTACCCAGGCAGTCGCTTCGGATAGGCAATGAATTGAATTCTAGAAAACTTTAAACACTCATCGCCAACACCCGTGACATGCGTGTATAGCTTTCTCCACTCTCGGCCTGCCAGTCATTAAACGCTGCCTGTATCGCGGCTTGCGCTTTCTTGGATGAGGTTGGCCCATCAATCACGCCCGCCATCTCCAGCGCAGTCACAACATCATTGCCCAGAATAAAACTGTCCTTACCCAAAAACCGCAGTGCATATTGCGCGCTGGCTCCGCCCAGCCGAGAGCCGCGTTTCTTCATCAACGCCCACAGCCCAATCAGGTCAGAGGACGGCCAGTCATTTATATATTTCGCCGCCGACCCATGCTCACGCGCCAGATCGCTGATAATAATCGCATTATCCCGCACCGTTAAAATCTTGGTCGCGTTCCGCACAATCCGTGTATCTTTCACATGCGCATCAAAATCATCATCCGACATGAACGCATTGCGCCCAATATCAAAGCCATGAAAGGCTTCCTCGAACCCGTCCCATTTATTCTCGATCACTTTCC
>CAZRFT010000223.1:0-25638 GCA_964599255.1 uncultured Neptunicoccus sp.
CCGTCATAGGCACCGATCAATCGTGAGCCATCAAGATAGGTGCGCCCAGCCTCAATATGATCGACAATCCGGACACCGTCTTTGTCAATTTCAACAACCGATCCATTGGGCGCAATCACAGCTGGCCGTCCCAATTTTTCTGAGAGCTCTGCATGCTCTTTCAAATGCCGATATTCCCCATGCATCGGGATCACGGCCTTCGGGTTGATCAGCTTATGCACCTCTTCCAAATCGGGTCGATTGGCATGGCCCGAGACATGGTAGCCATCATGGCTATCATCAATCACTGTCACCCCTTGGGAGGCGAGCGCGTTGATGATGCGTCCAACAGAGACTTCATTGCCTGGAATGGTTTTTGACGAAAACAAAAACGTATCATCTGGCTTCAAACTCAGCCCCAAATATTTTCCGCGCGCAAGTTGTGCGGATGCCGCGCGGCCTTCGCCTTGCGAGCCTGTAACCAACAACATCAAGTTTTCACGGGGAATATCCCCAATATCTTCAAGCGCCACCGTTGGTGGGAAATCCGTCATCACACCAGATGCATGTGCATAGCCAAGCATCCGCTGCATGGCGCGGCCCAAAACGCAAACGGAGCGGCCCGCATCAACACCTGCTTGAGCCAGCGTTTTAAGACGCGCAATGTTCGAGGCAAAAGTGGTCGCCACAACCATCCCGCTTGCCTCTTTGATCAATCCCGAAATCGGCTCGCGCAAAGTGCCCTCTGACCGCCCAGCATGATGTGAAAAGACATTAGTGGAATCACAAATCAGAACATCAACGCCCTTTTTTCCAAGGGCTGCGAAGCTGTCTTGGTCATAGGGTTCGCCAACAATTGGATTAGGATCCAATTTCAAATCACCCGAATGGAACAGCCGCATTCCACCCGCCTCGATCACCAAACCGCTCGCCTCTGGGATCGAGTGCGAGACGGGGAAGAAACCCACCTTGAACTTCCCAGCGGAAACCATTTCTGGATAAGCGGGCACCACCTCGACACGCATCGGATCTTGTCCGCGATCTTCGAGCTTTGCGCGCGCGACATGGCCTGTGAATTTACGCACATAAATGGGCACAGCGCCCAAACGTGGATAAAGCAGCCCTAAGGCGCCAATATGATCTTCATGCGCGTGGGTGACAAAAATCGCCTCGATCCGGTCAGCACGATCCGCCAACCAATCAATATCGGCCATGATTAAATCGACACCGGGTGTCCCGTCCATAGACGGGAAGGTGACGCCAAGATCGACAATCATAAAACGCTCTTTGCCCTCTGCCCCATAGCCATAGAGGTAGAGATTCATACCAATTTCCCCTGCCCCGCCGAGGGGCAAGTAGATTAGTTTTTCTGACATATTCTTTGTTATTCCTTATTCACTTTAAAAACGGCGTTTTGGTTTTTCAGGGGCAAAACGCCAAAGCCCTAATTCCGATTTACCTGATCAATTAGATATAGACCGTGCAAGGTCAAGCTAAGATCAATGGCATCAAAGATATCTGTGCCGCGCTCATAAAGTGTTGCAAGCCCACCTGTTGCAATCACCTTCATTTTGCGGGGATGTTCGGCGCGGATTTGTTCCACAATTTTTTCAACCAAACCAACATAACCCCAAAAGACACCCGATTGCATACAGGCAACCGTGTTGGTGCCTATCACTTGGTCGGGCTGGCTAACATCAATATGAGGAAGTGCGGCCGTCACATCTGCAAGCGCGCGCATCGAGGTATTAACGCCCGGCGCGATAACCCCACCGATATAAGCGCCATCTTTATCGGCCACATCAAATGTTGTCGCTGTGCCGAAATCCACCACAACCAAATCGCCACCATATCGATCATGACCAGCGGTCGTATTCACAATGCGGTCCGGTCCCACGGTGACTCCTTTGTCCACGCGCGGTGCGATGGGAAGTTTGCAATCAGGCCGTCCGACAACCAGCGGGCGGCACCCATAATAACGATCGGAAAGCACACGCAAGTTGAAAACCACCCGCGGCACGGTCGAGCTGATCACCACTTGTTTGATATCGGCATGAACCCCATGCAGGTTCATCAACTGATTAAGCCATACGAAATACTCGTCAGCTGTGCGGCGATGGTTAGTTTCCATCCGCCATTCGCCCAAGATTTCCGCGCCATCCATGACCGCGAAAACTGAATTTGTATTGCCAACATCAATTGCAAGTAACATGAGGCTAAGCTCTAGAAGAAAATATCAGCGGCGGCAATGACATGTCGCCCCGTCTCATTTTCCAAGAGAAGCGCGCCATTTGCATCAAGATCAACGAATTTTCCCGTAATTTCCTGATTGGGCAGCCGTGCGGTGATCGCCTCATTGCGTTTTGCGGCCCTCGCGAGCCACTCCGCGCGCGTCGCAGCAAACCCGCTCGCACGCCGCTCATCCGCACGCCTTGCAAAATTCGGGGCCAGATGGGCTAGGAATTCTGTAGCGCTCAAATCGCTTTCAAGCGTTGCCGTTGCCATCGCTTCAACGGCAAGTTTTTCGCGTTCCGCATCATGGCGCAGATTGACCCCAATGCCGATGATCAAGTGATCGGGCTTTCCCACCGCCTCAAGCAAAATGCCCGCGATTTTTGCCCCACCACGAAGCACATCATTTGGCCATTTCAGCGTGAACTCATCCGCGCTGCCCGTCACGTCGACAAAACTGTCGAATAGGGCAAGGGCTGCTACAAAACTATACTCAGCCAATTGCTCCGCTGGCACTGTTACAGGCAAAAGTAAGGAGCCAGCGAAATTTCCCTTCGCGGTTGACCACGCGCGTCCGCGTCGCCCTATGCCTGCGGTTTGTTCGTCTGCCGTGATCCAAAGCGGCGCATCGCAATCCGCGGCCCGCCGCTTGGCCTCTAAATTTGTACTGTCGATTGTCCCAAAATGAAGATGCGTTTGACCGCCCTCTAGTTGCAATATTTCGGGCGTCGTCATTGATCAGCAGGTTTGATTTCAATGGCATTAAACTCCGCCCAAGCATCTGTGATTTGTGTTTCGATTACTTGCACAGATGGATCAACAAGATCGAGCAAAAGGTAAGGAAACAGCCCCAACAGAACGATCGCCCCTATCATGGGAACAAGCAGCGCCAGTTCGCGCCGGTCAACATCTTGGATATGTTTAACGGATTCGCGGATGACATCGCCTAAGAATATCTTCTGATAAAACCCAAGCGCAAACCCAAGGGTCAAGACCACTGGAATTCCGACGGCAACAGCCATCCAGCTATTCACTTGGTAGGCACCAATCACGCTAAGCATCATACCAATAAATCCGCTCAGCCCTGGCATTCCAACCATCGCAAGAATGGCGATAAGCATCGCTGCAGAGAATATGGGCATGCGAAGATAAAGGCCTCCATATTCGTTAATCATGCCAGATTGGACGCGTGCATTCATGATGCTGTATCCAAAGAACAAACAAGCCGCCAGAATCGCATTGCTGGTCATATGAAAGAGCGCGCCATCCAAGCCCTGTTGGCGCATACTGAAAACACCAAGTGCTACAAAACCAAACTGAAGGATGAATGCATATCCCAAGGCTGGCTTAATCTCTTGCTGCTGAAACATCAGCATGCCTGCGTAAATCATGCCAAGCACAGTCAAGCCGGACAGGAAGCCACCCCACAAGTTTATCCCAACAGGGAACATCGGCAACGCAAAGCGAATAAGAATATAGGCGGCAATCAACTGAACGAAACTGATGTGAATGACGGCAAAACTTGGGCGCGTATGGCGCAGAAGATGTAGCGACCAATTGTGAAACGGCACCAACGGCAATCGCGCGACAACTACCAAAACCACCCCTAGCAACAATATGGTCTGCATGCCGCCCTTTATGTTAATTCCCAAAAGGTCGACGGGATCTGTAGGAAATTGGTGACGCTGTAGGCTAGGAATATCGGTCATTCCAGATTGCCAAGCGAGATAGGCAAACAAGGCAAAAAGCGCGATCGAACCTGGTGCGATCGCCATCATCGCGCGTTGGGTTGCGGCTTGGCCCTTGGCACCCCCCCAAAGGAAAAGCGCCAAGACTGCAGGGACAAAAATCAATTCAGATGCGATGAAAAAGATGGCGATATCCATCGACGTAAGCGCCAGCAATGTCAGCGATTGGGCAAGAAGAACAAGGATCATAAATTCTTTGACCCGCTTTGTCTCAGGCCAACTTGTGCCAACGATAATCGGGGTTAGAAAGGAGACCAGTGTCACCAAGGCTAGTGAAATACCATCAACGCCCAATTTGATTGTAAGGTCAAAGGGGAGCTCATGAAGCTCAACGAATTGAAATTCACTGGTGCCTCGATCACTGCTGCCCACCAGCAAAAGAGCAACCAGAAACGTCGTGCATGACGTAAACATCGCCAACCGTTTTGCATTTCGGTTAGCCGCAGGATCGTCACCGCGCAGAACTAGGATAAGGATCAACGCGGCAAGCGCAGGAAGTGAGACTAGAATGGCCAGCGGCATTGTCACCAACATTAACTCGCCCCCCGAATAAAGGCCCATGCAAGACCAATCAGGATCAAGCTGCCTAGCAGGGCGGCGCTATAAATCCGTTTTCGATTTATAAGAACGTCAGGATCCGCACTAAATTTGGCAAGTATGACCGCCATCGGACGTTCCACAAATTTGCCTTCAGCCCAGTCTGCAATCTTTCCCAGTTGTTCCCCTAGCGACGCCAGAAAGCCATGCAACTTATCAAATAAACGATCCCTTTGCTCGGCAAGTGTCGCCGCGATCGCGTCTGCTTTCTCTACCAAAATCTCTGTTTGTTGGGGGCGCTTAAGAAGAAAATAACTGCCGATCCCAATGCCCAAAAGCAATGGAACCGCCGAAATCCAAAATGTTGCATTCGCTGGAAGGGTGTTTGTCAGGGTAAGGATTAAAACAAAAAAGCCGAGCGCGGACGATGCAGCAATCGGCGCCCAGTCGCGCCAAGCGCCATCCGTGATCGCCTCAAGGTGCTTTTTCTTTAGCTTTGTTTCACCAAAGAAAATCAAGCTTACGATCCGCGTCCACGATACTCCCAAAATCGACAAAATCAAAAGCCAAACAGCAGCGCCGATATTGCCAAGGCTACCCGACGCAATTGGCAATCCGAAACCAAAGAGCATTAAACCAGCACTTAAAAACAATCCAAAATGAAGGGGCAATTTATCTCGTAACCCACCAATCTGCATCAGGTCAGCTTTTGGTTCCGCCCCGTTTCGAACGCCCTCAAGCAAAAACAGACTGATCACGGCAAAAAGCCCAGCTAAAAACAGAATGCCAACCGACGCGCCGCCAATTCCCAACGCCACGAAAACCAACGCGATCAAGGCGAGTGAAAATTGTGTCGCTGGCCGCAATATATCTTTTTCTAAAAGCGATTGAATCGCGGCAAATAGCGCCGTGATTGCGCCAAACAAAACCAGCATCCCTAGCGCCCATGACGATCCGGACCAAAGCGGCGTCAATCGCACTAAAACGATCACCCCAACCCCCAAGCTAAGGCCGTTGACAACAATCAGCGAATGGCTCGGTGGTGCTTTTTGATTTTGTGCCCAATTCTGAAAGGGAAAAACCCCACTAAGTCCGAGCGCCCCAAGAACGATCAAACAACCTACCAACTCCATGGCATTCATATTGATCGATAGGAACCTAAATTGTTGCTCTGCAACGAGCGTTAGTAAATTGGGGTCAAGAACCTCTGCGAAATTTAAGCTATCGCTAAGTTGAAAAGCCGCGCCCAACCCCAAAGCAAGGGGAATCAAACCAATCGCTTGAATGACGATCGATTTTTGAGCAGCCCGCATTGTGGATGAAGAGCGGCAATCCAAGCCTAGCAAAAGGTAGCGAACCCCAAGAATGAGTGCCGCACCCAAAAAGAGCTGTGCTAAATTCTCCGATGCAACAAGAAATAAAAGCCCCATGCACATCGCACAGATCAATGCAGTTAGTTTCGGTCCATGGGTTTCCACGTCGCGAAGGCTAGCGAATGCAAGAATTGTACCAAGAACCAAACTGAACGCAGTAATCCCAACACTTAATTTATCCGTCATCAGCGCCCAATCCGCGCTGAAGCTACCACTTTCCAACCAGCGCGCCAAAACGGTTACACTTGGTTCAAAGATAAAAATCTGAACGACCGCAAGAAGGGTAGCCGCTACAAGAAAACACACGGATGTCCATTGCGTCTGGCGCGGCGCAAGGAAATATTGCCCAATCCCAGACGAGGCCATGCCCAAGACTAAAAAAATCAAAATGATCGTGAACATGGACGCTGCGCCTCAAACAAGCTGTACAAAGCTAAGATTTAACAGAAGCGAACGCGCAGGCGAGGAAAAAAACATCAACTCGACGCGATTGTGAGATTACTCGTATCGACCTTCGTATTTCGCGAATAGCTGAGAAAGTTGATCCTGATGCTGTTCAGATGGAATCGCAAAGCGTTCAACAACCTGGTCCCAATAGTTTTTATCTTGGGCGTTTTTCACATACCAAAGCGCTGATTCAGTACAGGCATCGTTTTCAACAGCATCACAGGCCGCTGCGCGCGCCAATTGGTAGGCGGCATAAAAATGACGAACGTTTTCGTAATTATAGTCTGGCTCAACGCGCGACAAGAAACGCTCGTTGTAATAGTCCATCGTCCAAATTGCATTTTCCGCCAAGAACTTGCGGAAGTCAGGGCGACCATTTGATGCGATACGATAGCTTGCACGTTCAAAATCAACGATGAACGCATCCAACCCTTCGCGATCTTCGGTGTAAAAATGGTTCAAAAGCTCAACATCGGTCAAAAGTTGCGTTGCCCCAAAGACCACGCAAATATCTTTGCCTTCGCTGACACATTCAGCAACCAGATTTCGAACATCAGAAACTTCGCCCGCTGCATCAGCATGCGCACTCGCTGAGAAGAATAAGCTTGCAATAATCGCTACAGCCAGTCGTTTCATCAAAGGCACTCCCGTCGCCGAATTTGTGTTCTTTCGGACTTTTAAACTATTTGATGCCAAAACATCAACTTATAGGTTAACGCATGGTGCCCGCGCATGCCACAGAAAATATTGAAGATTTTCAACGCCAAAACTGGGGAAAATGTGCCTTAGTTTTTTAGCAACCGACCTACTTGCGTTTCTTGTGCGATATTTTGATTGCCAAAATCACACAGCGCATTTGGGGTTTCTGGGTTCAAACCTTGATCCAAAAAATACTGCGTCACTCGTGCGCGCAATTTTTCTTTTTCGGCGTCATCCTCTAGGAAGGCTTTAACCTCTTTATGTGTATAGCCTTGTGATTTTGCGTAATTGTACAAACCCAAGGAATAGCTAAAGCCACCGATGCGATTTTCATCGATCGAGGCGCAATTTTCAGACACGCCAAAAGCCACACCAATTTGGAATAACCCGCTATCAATGCGCTCGTACGTCCAAAGTGATGGTTTCGCGATTGCTGGGGCTGCCAACAATAACGCACTCAAAATACCAATACCTGCTCGTTTCATCATGTTTGATTCTCTTCTGAGATTTTTATCATCCTCTAAAAAAGGGAATTTTGGCTTGTTATTCAATATCACGACCGCTCAAGGCAGGTTACAAAAACGAAAGAATTCGACTAACACCCTGATTTTAAGCCGTTTTTGGAAGATCTTCTTTCAAGTATTCCCAATTGAAAGCCTCGTCACTTGGCCCACGTTTGGCAAGGAGGTCTAGTTTTTCAAATCCTTCGGACATCTCTGGCTTGGTCCCAGGTTCAATATTCCAAAACACCAAATACGGACCATCAAAAAGCTCAAACCACTCATGTCGGCGCGCCCAAAACTGTCGATGTATCGTGTTAAAGACATAGCGGTGCAGGCTTTGCGCATCTTCCCAAACTGAAAGGGTTGATAGGATAAGGGGATCTGCGGCCAAACCTTGGGAAAAATTCCCCTCATCCTTATTGCGCCAAACAAACCCGGGCATCCGTTCGGCCAGACTATTCATCCGATCCACATTGGCGAAGAACTCCGCCATGATCGGATCGTCTCGGTCCGCTAAAGAGCGCGCAGTATTAAAGGCGGCTAGATGCATCGTAAAGTTACGCTAGATCGTTAGGGGGGGCATTGCCAAGCCAACGGGCTACCCATCACTCGAATTGCGCCACACATTGAAAAGCGCAAACAGAGCCCATGCAAAAGCGCCCAGAGCAGCAAAGTCTAGCAAGAAGGCATAGCGATCAGGCAATCCCAATCTTCCGCCGATATATTGCAAACCCATCCACAAAACGGCTGTCACAAAAATCACAATCGCGGCCAGCCGCGCTTGATTCACTTTTTTTGGATCGCTGTCTGACATGAAAAAAGCCCCGCAACTTGCGGGGCTCAGAATTTTATTTTTTCGCTTTAGCGAGTTTTTTCGCTTGTGCGACCCAGCCGTCACGCTCGATGCGGCCTTTGAAAGAAAGCTTATCATCGACCATCGCGATGTCTTTCTTCGTCCAACCCGCGATTTGCTCGTACTGGTAAACACCGATCGCGTTACAAGTCTTTTCAAGTTTTGGTCCAACACCAGAGATTTTCTTCAAATCGTCAACCTGAGCAGGCTTTGATTTATAAAGTGCTGGCGCTTTTTTCTTAGCAGCAGTTTTCTTCGCAGGTGCTTTCTTCGCTGCTGGCTTTTTAGCAGCAGACTTTTTCGCCGCTGGTTTTTTGGCAGCTGATGCTTTTGCCGCTGGTGCCGCCATCGCAGCCGGTGTTGCCGCTGCATCTTTGCAAAGCAACATACCTAGCAAGAAGCCGCCCAACAACAAGATGATCAAAGCGATAATGAAAGCGAGCAAGATGCCCATAGATCCCATTGTTTTGATAAATACAATTGCCGCGATCGCCGCCGCAATCAGATAGCAAACTGTTGGACAGTTGCGCAGAAAATTGGTTCCAGTTCCGTCTGACATGTGATTTTTCCCTATTTCATCTTCCGCGATTACGCGGGTCTAGATTTCCACAAACCGGGTTTTTCCCCCGAATATTATGCAAGAACCCTATGGTCCTCTTGATTCTACCCGTAGCAGAGCGACGAATATCTTCATCGTGAATGCGAGGCAGTGGTTCTTATCATTCGGTCCAATTGTCAAGTTGTGATGCAAAAATTATGAGCGCGTCATAACCAAGACAATAAGTACCAATCCAAGTGCCACAAATACCGCTGGGATCAAATGGGTTATATATTTTCCGCCACTCCGGAAATATGTGTACGCATCGTAAAGCGCGTAAAAACCCATCACCGCAAGCCAGGCCAAGATGACCTGCAAATCGCCGTAGCAAACTGCAAACAGACTGAACAAAAACATACCCGCATAGCGACCGCGCATAATCTTGGGCAATTGCGCCTGTTCATGATCCAATAGCTTCATACCGCGCTCCGCATTGGGAACACAGATCAGGAAAATGGCACCAATCACCACGACCGAGAGCCAAAGATAGATATCTAGGATTGTCACCAGATCGAACATGGTCTTACAAAATCCCTCGAACAAGAGAGAAGATCACAGCGACGCCCGCGCCATATATCGCGCCCCAAAGAAGGCGTTGACGACCACGCGCAAAATTGGCCGCAACCGCACCTGCAACGGAACATACCAGTAAATACCATAAATCAATTGTCATCTGATCCTCCCTTAGTCCAGACTAGGAGATTTGACCTGCATCAGGCAACCAAATGATGCCCCTCTCGGTCCCATCCCTGGGGCAGCTTCCCAAAACGATTTTCGATATAATCATAGTGAGGGGCCAAAAAATTTGCCGCCAGGGCGCGTTCCTCTTCCCGCATCTCGACTGAGACACCTTTATGCACAACAGAAGCAAAAGCACCTTCCTGCGGTTCTACGTCTAAGTATGCGCATAAACGATCCAGATTTTCCTGTGCCAACATTTCTTCATAGGTCATTATAAATAGGTTTTCTGGGGGGATCGCAGCATCCATCTTGTCCAGGATTGTTGGATAATCCCCACGCGCCAAAATCGGATTTTCATTCCCACCAAGCGCGTTGTTTAAAATGTATCGCGCCCTTTTCGTGATGTCTTCCCCTTTATCGGCACGTCGTTTTGCAATCATGCGAACATGTGACCACAGCCGATCAATTGGATCGCGGAGCAAAAGTACAAAGCGGGCATTTTCAAACATTCCCGACATTTTGCCCAATCTCTCTTCTGACAAGATAGAATAGCAAGGGGTAAAATCCCCCGTCCAAAATCCTGTATCGGTCTTTGATTGTAGGTATTCTTTGTACCGTTCTTCATCGAGTGATTGCAAAACATCACGATAGGTCTTGGCATCTGCAAATCGAATTTCTTGGATCAAATCGGCCTTCCGCTTCCACTTTTTCAACAGACCAATATTTGTGTCGATATCCTGCATCCAGCGCGCCAACATTTGATTATCGACCGCATCAAAAAAATGAAGCTCTTTGATTGCGGGCAACACAAATTGAGGATGGCGATAGAAATAACGATATAGCCAAGTTGTCCCTGACTTAACTGTGCCCAAGCAAAAGACGACATTTTCCGCGCTTTTTTCCAAATCGCTACTCATTCAATTTCATTCAATAGATAAGAGAAGCGGGTAAAGATTTCCACTCTTGCTGAAATTTTGGATCTACTTCGCAACTTCTTCTTTCAAGATGTCGGCAATCAAATCGATATCGTCATTTGAAAAAGTCAGCGGCAAACGCAGATCCAGCAAAGTCGACAATATCCGATCCGTTTCGGGGAGTTTCTGCGCCTCTACATAGCGCCAGCTATCATGGCGCGAGGTAAATCCTTTGGGCTGATCTGCACCAAACCATTTCAACTCAACCCCGCGAGCAAAACATCTTTCAACCAGTTTGATTACTTCATCCGCATTCATTTCAGGGACGCGAAATTGGAACGAGGACATCACGTGATTTTCGCCTTCTGGACGATAGGGCAAGGCGATGCCTTCTGCCTGCCCAAGTGCGGCTTCCATCCGCGCATAAAGCGCTTTCCAACGCGCGCATTGCGTACCTAAATCAGCCAGTTGTGGACGCAAAATCGCGGCACGCAAATTGTCCATACGTCCCGAACAATTGGGCGTATCCAAACGAATATCCTCAAACGCTTCCGCAGGCGCCCCTGCTCCATGACTTTCGTAAAGCATATAGGAGCCCGACAACATTGTCGCGCGCGCCATCACTTCTGGATCATCGGTAATGAACAAACCACCTTCGCCCGAATTCATATGTTTGAAAGTCTGCGTGGAATAACACCCAACAATCCCATGGCGCCCGGATGGGGTCCCGTTCCATTCCGCGCCCATTGTATGCGCGCAATCTTCGACAACTAAAACACCCGACGCTTCACAAATCGCCATCAGCCGATCCATATCAACAATGTGGCCGCGCATATGGGAAAGCATCAAAACCTTCGCACCAGAGCTTTCGATCTTCGCTTCCAAATCACGAAGATCCATAACCAAATCTTCGGTAATCTCTACAAAGATTGGAACGCCACCCGCATTGGCAATCGCACCTGGCACGGGGGCAAGCGTAAAACTATTGGTTAGTACTTTATCGCCATGTTGTACGCCAATTGCGCGTAGGGCCGTTGCAAGTGCATATCCACCAGAGGCAAGGGCGATACAGTATTTCGCACCCGTAAAGGCAGCAAATTCTTGCTCTAATAACACCGCTTCTGCTGTTTCGCCTTCGACCGTATTATAGCGATGCAGACGCCCATGGCGCATAACCGCGATCGCTGCCTCTATCGCAGCATCGGGAAGCGGTTCTTGTTGCGTGAAATTTCCTGTGAATTTTTTGACCATGTCCGACCCTATTCCGCAAATAGCGTGTCGATCAAGCGCGGCAGATCATCATAGTGATCAAGGATCGCATCAGGTTCCAGCGATCTAATTTCATCTGCTGCGGGGCCAAAACCCACCAAGACACTGGGCACACCCGCCGCACGCGCCGTGTTATGGTCCGTCAATGTATCCCCTACCAAAACCGCACGGTTCACATCACCACCGGCACGCCGAATGGTTTCAAAAAGATGCTCTGGATCGGGCTTTCGGATCGGCAAACTATCGGCCCCCAGCATCGCCCCAAAATAGTCCCAAATCCCAAGTGCCTTTAAAAGTGGCTCCGCTAGCCACGCTGGTTTATTGGTGCAGACACCCAAAATATGCCCGCGATCGCGCAACTCTTGCAGCGTCTTTGCAACGTTTTCATAAAGCTCTGTATATACATGCAAGTCATGGGCGTAGACGTCTAGAAAAGGCTGATACGCGCTGTCGACAAAATCATCCGAAAATCCTTCCAAGCGCGATACGCCAAGGGACAGCATCGCGCGCCCGCCGCGCAGCGCGGTGCCGGTATCTTGGGGATGTTGAAGGGGTCGACCATGCCCTTCAGCTTCAAAAATTGCATTCGCTGCGTTCAACAAATCGCGCGAGGTATCGGCCAAGGTGCCATCTAGATCAAATATCACAGAAACGCTCATGCCCGCGTCTTTGACACGATCTGTTACGAAGTGAAAGAGTTCTTGAGCGGCCCACCCCTTTTCGTTTTCAAACGAAGCGTCTAAGGGATGCGGTCATGGAACAAAAAACCGCCGTTATCATCCTTGCCGCTGGCAAGGGCACTCGCATGAAATCGGATCTACCGAAAGTGTTGCACCCATTGGGGCGCAGCCCATTGTTGCATCATGCGATGCAAACCGCGCGTAACATCGAAGCGGAACAAACCCTCATTATTGCCGGTCACGGGGCAGAAGCGGTCAGCGAAGCGGCCCAAGATTTCGATGAAGATGCAATTGTTGTCATTCAGAAAGAGCAACTTGGCACAGGTCACGCCGTCGCCCAAGCACACGAGGCGCTAGCCGATTTTGAGGGCGATGTTTTTATCCTTTATGGCGACACGCCTTTTGTCTCCGCGGACAGTTTGCAAAAAATGGGCGAAGCTCGCGCAAATGGGGACGCGGTTGTGGTCTTGGGTTTTCATTGCCCACCGCCTCATGGGTACGGGCGCTTGGTTGTTGAAAACGGCAAGCTTTCGAAAATTGTCGAAGCCAAAGATGCCTCCGAGGAGGAATTGGAAAACTCCTTTTCGAATTCGGGGATCATCGCGGTAGATGCGTCGGTTCTTTTTGATCTGGTCAGCAGTTTGAAAAACAACAATGCGAGCGGCGAATATTACCTGACTGATATAGTTGACGCGGCGGTCGCCAAAGGTCTGTCCACATCAGCCATCGAATGCTCCGAGGATGAAGCCCTCGGCATCAATTCACGCGAAGAGCTCGCGCGCGCAGAAGAGATGTTTCAATCCATGAAACGCCGCGCCGTGATGGAAAATGGCGCCACGCTATTCGCCCCAGAAACTGTCTATTTTTCTCGCGACACTGAAATCGGACGCGATGTAGTCATCGAAGAGAATGTTGTCTTTGGTCCAGGTGTCACCGTTGAAAACGGGGCACGCATCCGCGCGTTTTCACATCTAGAGGGCGCGCATGTCGGCGAAGGCGCAAGTGTTGGTCCCTTTGCCCGACTTCGACCAGGTGCCGAACTTGGCGAAGCGGCATTCGTTGGCAATTTTGTCGAGGTAAAAAACGCTGTGCTCGAAAGCGGCGCGAAGGCATCCCATCTTTCTTATCTGGGAGATGCCCATATTGGGGAAGAGGCTAATATCGGTGCCGGCACAATCACCTGCAACTACGATGGCGTGTTAAAGCATCGTACAGAAATTGGTGCGCGTGCTTTTATCGGATCAAACAGCGCCCTCGTCGCGCCCGTAAAAATTGGAATTGATGCGATGACGGGGTCTGGTTCGGTTATCACCAAGGATGTCCCTGATGGCGCCTTGGGTGTGGGGCGCGCGCGCCAGGAAAATAAAGAGGGGTTTGCATTGAAACTGCGCCAAAAACTCCTGTCAATAAAAGCGAAGATGAAGGGTTAGAATATGTGCGGAATTGTCGGTGTCTTGGGCAATCACGAAGCGGCCCCTATTCTAGTCGATGCGCTAAAGCGGCTTGAATATCGCGGTTATGATAGTGCGGGCATTGCGACTGTGCGCGATGGGGTTTTGGATCGTCGCCGCGCGGTTGGGAAGCTTGTCAATCTATCTGATCTTTTGGTTCATGAACCTTTGGCGGGCAAAGCGGGCATTGGCCATACCCGCTGGGCAACACATGGCGCACCCACAATCGCGAACGCGCATCCCCACAAGGCCGGCAAAGTTGCTGTTGTTCACAATGGCATTATCGAAAATTTCAAAGCGCTTCGGGAAACCTTGGACAATAAAGGCGCGGATTTTAGAACCGACACTGACACCGAAACTATCGTTCAGCTTTGTATGTCTTTTATGGATGAAGGCATCAGCCCCCGTGAAGCGGCCAAAAAGACGATTGCGGAATTGGACGGCGCATTTGCCCTTTGTTTCCTCTTTGCTGGCGAAGATGATTTGATGATTGCGGCGCGCAAAGGTTCACCTTTGGCAATTGGTCATGGAGAAGGCGAAATGTTTGTCGGTTCCGACGCGATCGCTCTTGCGCCGATGACAGATCAGATCACCTATCTTGAAGAAGGAGATTGGGCCGTTATCACGCGTAACTCCGTTGAGATTTATGACACGGAAAACAAGCAAGTTGCCCGCGAAAAACAGGTGATCTCTGCCAGCGCAGGTGCGGTGGAAAAGGGTCGTTACAAGCATTTCATGGCCAAAGAAATTGCAGAACAGCCCGTCGTGATTGCTGATGCGTTGAAATCCCAAATGAACGCAGAGCGAACGGCAATTGATCTGCCCGATCTAGGGATCGACTTCTCAAAAATTGGTCGGATAACAATTGTGGCCTGCGGCACAGCATATCTTTCGGGCGTCGTCGCAAAATACTGGTTCGAACAAATCGCACGTCTTCCAGTAGAGGTCGATATTGCCTCTGAATTCCGCTACCGCGAACCCCCGCTGGCCAAAGACGGCTTGGCAATTTTTGTTAGCCAATCAGGCGAGACTGCCGATACATTGGCCGCCCTTCGCCACTGCAAAGCGGAAGGGCTAAAAACACTTGGCATCGTCAATGTCGAAACCTCCACCATCGCCCGCGAAGCGGATGCAAAATTGCTTATCAATGCAGGCGCTGAAATCGGTGTCGCTTCGACCAAGGCGTTTACCTGTCAGCTTCTAAGTTTGATGTCGCTCTGCCTAAATATCGCACGCGAAACCAAAGGGTATGACCCAAAACGCGAAGAGGGCTATGTAAAGGAACTGCTTAGTTTACCCGCCGCCATGAGCGACGCTTTGGGTTTAGAAGCCCAAATTGAAAGCCTCGCTGGTGACATCGCCAAGGCCACGAACGCGCTGTTCTTGGGTCGCGGTGCGATGTATCCGCTTGCCCTTGAAGGCGCGCTAAAACTCAAGGAAATCAGCTACATACATGCCGAAGGCTATGCCAGTGGCGAGCTTAAACACGGCCCCATCGCTTTGGTCGACGAAGAAATGCCGGTGGTCGTGCTCGCCCCCAAAGACCGCCTTTACGACAAAACAGTCTCTAACATGCAAGAGGTCATGGCCCGTGGTGGCAAGGTCCTTTTGATCACCGATAAAGCAGGTGCAAGTGATGCGGGCGATGATGTTTGGAAAACCTTGGTTATGCCGGATATCGCCGAAGAATTGGCCCCAATCCTATATGCAATCCCAGCGCAGCTTTTGGCCTATCACACGGCGGTTCACAAAGGCACCGATGTGGATCAACCCCGCAATTTGGCAAAATCTGTAACGGTTGAATGATCCCATGAAAATTCGCCCCGCAGCCAACGAGGATGCGTTGGCAATCAAATCCCTTTGCCTCGATGCATTCCCAGATAGCGAAAATAAGGTTGTTGCGGATCTTGCCGTCGCGCTTCTTGCCGAGCCTAGCGCCCACGCGTTTATTGCCTATCGCGACAGCATGCCCGTCGGCTATATTTGTTTTAGCCCTATGGCGGCCAAAAATGCCCCAAGCACCTTCACGCTAAGCCCGCTTGCAGTTTCGACAAATCAGCAAAAGCAAGGGATAGGCACAAAGCTCATTCGCCACGGTGCAAAGGCGCTTACCAAAATGGGTGTGCAAGTTCTGACAGTATATGGCGATCCAAAATACTACAGCCGCTTTGGATTTAGTGTGGAGATCGGTGAGAAATTCCTGCCCACCCACAAAATGCAATATCCCTTCGGATGGCAGGGATTGTATCTTAATGACACCGAGGCTCCGACGGAGCCGATTTATCTGACATGTGTCGAGGCACTCAATAACCCCGACCTTTGGTAACTAATCCGGCACGTTATCGATGCCCGAACCACCCAATGGATGACAGCGTCCAATACGCCGCGCAGTCAACCACGCCCCTTTGATCCCGCCATGTTTTTCTAAAGCCTCTAAAGCATAGGCGCTGCAGGTCGGTTGATACCGACAATTAAACCCAACCCACGGTGAAAAAGCCGCGCGGTAAAAGCGAACGGGTAAGGAAAAGAGAAGGGCAAGCGGGCTCATGCCCTTGGCATAAATCAGCGCGGCTCCATGCGCAACTCATCCAAAATCGAGCTTGATGCGTACAAGGGGTATGAAACAGACATTCACAACCACCGCGCTTGCCCTTCTTATCACTTTTACCACTGCGTTCGGCGTTTTCGCCAAAGGCTCTGGTTTCACACCACCCACCACGCTTGGCCCCGATCTTAAGATGGAGGAATACTTTGAAGGGCGATTGACGGCGACCGGTGAATATTGGGATCGCAAAGGTGAATTGGCCCGCACATTCACGGTCGATCTACAAGGCAATTGGGACGGCACAACCCTGACCATTGTGGAAGATTTCGTTTATAACACCGGCACGGAGTTTCAGCGCATTTGGAAGCTTCAGAAAGATGGTGAATATGGCTGGGTCGGAACCGCTGGTGATACGGTCGGATTAGCCCGCGGCGTGGAAGATGGAGCGATCTTCAGCTGGGATTATGCCGTTAATCTAGAGCGCACACCGGGCGAAGGCGATTTTATCAAGGTCTTTTTTGATGATGTCTTGTGGCGCGTCAGCGAACGCAAGGTCGTCAATTATGCCGTGATGAAGAAATTTGGCATGCGCGTGGGCGAGGTTATCGTGCGCTTTGACAAACCGTCCTAGGCCTTTTGGCTCGCGATTTCGCGGCTTACATGTTTGTAGATCAAAAATACCATCACCAAAGCAAATATATCCAGCAATCCTGCCGCGATAAACGGTGCGCCTGGAAAATAGATTTTCGCTCCAGTTGCCGAAAACCAGCTGAACAAAAACGTAAATAACAAGGGGCCGATAATCGTGGCCACGGCACCTGCACTGGTCAACACACCTTGCAATTCGCCCTGCGCATCGTCAGGCGTGGCTCTGGACATGATACCCTGAAGGCTCGGAGTGGTAAGAAAGCTGATCGAGGTTAGCGGAATGATGGCGTAGATCATCCACCCCTCCCAACTAAAACCAATCAGGAAATCAGCGACAATGCCGACCGTTAATCCAATGATCAGCGCTTTCCATTCGCCGATCACAGGGATGATCCGCCGAATAAGGAATCCCTGAACAATGACCAGCCCAATGCCGAACACGGCCAGCGATATCCCCACCTGAAACGGCGTCCAGCCAAAGCGTTCAATCGTGAAGTAAGCCCAAACGGCTGGATAGGCGAAAAAGGCCAAGCTATGCATGAAAAACGCAAATAACAGCGGCGCGCCCAGCGGCAATTTCCGCACCTCTTTGAACGCCCCAAACGGATTAATGCGGCGCCATTCTAGGGCGCGTCGAATACGATCCGTCACCGTTTCAGAAAGTATGATAAGTCCGAAAAGGAAGTTTGCGCCTGCAAGGGCGGCGGCGGCAAAAAAGGGCGCGCGCGGCCCAAACTCTGATAAAAGTCCGCCCAAGAGCGGTCCCAAAATAAACCCAAGCCCAAATGCCGCCCCCACCAGCCCGAAATTCGCGGCCTTCTCTTTCGCATCGGAAATATCGGCCATATAGGCATTGGCAGTCGCTTGGGTGGCCGATGCAACCCCCGCAATAATCCGAGCGATTAACAAAACCCAAATCGAGCCTGTGAACCCCATGATGATATAGTCGATGCCAACAATAAAGAGGGAGGCGAGCAAAACAGGCTTCCGACCAAACCGATCCGACAGGTTGCCAACTGCGGGCCCGCATAAAAATTGCATCACCGCGAAACTCGCGCTTAATATCCCACCCCAAATCGCGGCTTCGGCTAAGCTTACCTTGCCCAGCAAATCCTGAATAAGCTCGGGCATGACAGGCATAATCAGACCAATTCCCATGGAATCGATCACCACCGTCATCAGGATAAAAAGGATCGCCAATCGCTTATTCATTCGGCACCTAGAGGTTAAAAGTAAGCACTGCTAACAAACTGATATCACCCAAACAAGCGAAATCGCAAAAATGCGCGCGCATAACCCCACGTAAAGGATGACAAGCCTTTTGGTTTGTTTAAAACCGCAAACGAAGCTGGAGAATTTTAATGTATAACCCGTCTGAAAATGATCTGCGTTTTGCAATTCATGAGGTTTTGGAAACTTCCGTGAAAGAGGAGCTATCGGCCAAGTTCGATCACTCCCCAGACCTGATCGACGCGATCCTTTCAGAAGCGGCGCGGTATAATTCAGAAATTCTTGCCCCCCTCAATCACGCGGGCGACCAAGAGGGATGTGTATGGAACCCCCAAAACACGGTCAGCACGCCAAAGGGATGGAAAGAAGCGCACAAAGCCTTGGGCGAACAAGGTTGGTGCGGTTTAGAAGCATCTGAGGATTTGGGCGGTCAGGGCCTATCCCGCATCGTCGGTTCGGCCTTCGGCGAAATGCATCACAGCGCAAATATGGCCTTCGCGCTTTGTCACCTTCTGACCCAAGGCCAAATCCATGCGCTCGAACTGTTCGGCACGGATGAACAGAAAAAAACCTATGTGCCCAAACTTGCAAGCGGTGAATGGACGGGCACCATGAACCTAACAGAGCCGCAAGCCGGCACTGACTTAGGTGCGCTTAAAACCACCGCAACCAAGGAAGGCGATCATTATCGCATCAAAGGTCAAAAGATTTTCATCACCTATGGCGAACATGACATGGTCGACAACATCGTCCATCTGGTCCTTGCACGGACACCCGATGCACCCGCTGGTGTGAAAGGGATTTCGCTTTTCATCGTGCCGAAATTTATGGTCGAGGCGGATGGAACCTTGGGTCCGCGCAATGATGTGAAATGTGTCTCTATAGAACATAAGCTTGGCATTTTGGGCTCCCCTACTGCCGTGTTGCAATTCGGTGATGACGAGGGTGCAATCGGCTATTTGGTTGGGGAAGAGAACAAGGGCCTTAACTACATGTTCGCGATGATGAACAATGCACGTTTCGGCGTTGGGGTTCAGGGAATTGCGATTTCAAACCGCGCCTATTTTCAAGCATTGGACTATGCACAAACCCGCGTCCAAGGCGTTCCCTTGGACAGCGAGCCAGGCGACACAATTATCCGACACCCAGATGTTCTGCGCCTGTTGGCCTCGATGCGCGCGGAAATCGAAGCGATGCGCAATTTGATGATTTATGGCGCGGCCATCGATGATCTGGCGGGCATTCGACGAGACCCAGAAACCACGGCGCGCGCCGAATTCCTCATCCCCATCATCAAGGCTTGGTGTACGGAACGCAGTCTTCAAATCACATCTGACGCCGTTCAGGTTCATGGCGGGATGGGCTTCATTGAAGAAACAGGCGTTGCGCAACATTACCGCGATGCCCGTATATTGCCGATTTACGAAGGCACTACCGCAATCCAAGCCAACGATATTATCTTCCGCAAAACCATTCGCGACGAAGGCAAAACCGCAACCGCCCTTTTGGATGAAATTGAAGCGGCGGCAAAAGCCATCAAACTTCCTATTGGGGCGGCACTTTTGGATGCGCTTGGCGATGCACGCGCAGCCCTGAGCCATATTTTGACAGGTGGCCTATCGGCTCGTGAACAAGCGGGTGTGTCTGTTCCTTACCTATTGATGATGGGTGCGCTTAGTTGTGGCTGGATGATGCTGCGCGTTGCCGAAGCGGCAGAAAACGCAGATGTCTCTGCGTGGCGGGGCGAATTCCTCGACCAAAAAGTCAAATTGGCCGATGTTTATGCCGCAAACACCTTGGGCAAGACCAAGGAATACGCCCATATCATCAAATCTGGTGCCAAAGCCGCTGAATCCATGACAGCAGATCTGCTAAGCGTTTAAATATCTATTTTTGAGACAATCATTTTACGACATTATGTCGTATTTTGATATTTGATGTCGATTGAAAGACCTTCTGAAAAAAAACAATTTGAGATTGTAGCAGAATAATGCAGGCTGACTGCGGATTCGGGGGAGTGTCCTTGTTCGAAGGGCAAAAGTTGGCTCGAATTCAAACACGTTCACAGGGAGAAAGTTGAACATGAAATTTACAAAAACACTGACAGCTGTTGCCGTTGCGCTAACTGCAATGACAGGCACAGCAAAAGCACTTGATGAGCTTGTTGTCGCATACTTCTTGGAATGGCCAACGCCAAACCAGTACGCGCAAAACAAAAAGCTCTATTCAGAGAAAATGGGCATGCCTGTTAAGTGGGTATCTTTCGATACTGGTACAGCAATGTCTGCGGCGATGGCATCTGGGGATGTTCACATCGCATTCTCTCAAGGTGTGACACCTTTCTTGGTTGCAACTGCTGCGGGTCAAGACCTTCAGATCGTTGATATCGCCGTGACTTACTCTGACAACGACAACTGCGTTGTACGTTCAGAGCTTGAGATCACTAAAGACAACGTTGCATCAGAGCTTCCAGGCAAAAAAGTAGCGGTTCCTTTGGGTACAGCTGCACATTCTGGCTTCTTGGCTCAAATGGCACATTTCGGCATCGACGAGTCTTCTTTGACAATCGTTGACATGGCGCCATCTGACTCTGCGGCAGCATTCAGCCAGCCTTCAACTGACCTTGCTATGGCATGTGGTTGGGGTGGTTCACTTCGCACAATGCGCGAGCATGGTAACGTGCTTATCTCTGGTGCAGAAAAAGAAGCCGTTGTTGGTAAAGTTTTCGACGTAACTTCTATCCCAACATCTTTCGGTGAAGAAAACCCAGACGTACTTGCAAAATTCCTAGCAATCACTGCTGAAATGAACGCAATGTACGCAGCTGACCGTTCGCCAATGATGGAAGCGATCTCTGTAGAAGCAGGTATGGACCTTGAAGGTACAACTGCTGTTATGGACGTATTCGGTTTCCCAGATGTGGCAACTCAGCTGTCTGACGCATGGATGGGCGGCTTCGTTGCTCAGTATCTTGCAGACAATGCGGCTTCTCTAGAAGCTGACGGCAAAATCAAAGCGCTTCCTGATTACAATGCGCTTGTAAATACATCTTACTTGGAAGCTGCTTCCAATATGTAAGAATTGCCCCTAATGTAGGGGATATTCCGGCGTGGCCTCCGGGCCACGCCTTTTTTGATCAAGGGTAACATATCTAATGTCTGGACTAGTCATCGACGACGTCTCTATGACCTTTGAGCTACCAAATGGTGGTAAGGTAGAGGCACTAAAAAATATCAATCTTGATATTAAAACTGGGCAGCTTTTGTCAGTCCTCGGCCCATCGGGCTGTGGTAAGACAACGCTTCTCAATATTCTCGCAGGATTTTTGGCACCTACTGGTGGTGGTGTTATCCTTAACGATACGCAAGTCACTGGCCCCTCCTCTGAGCGTGGCATGGTGTTCCAACAAGGTGCGCTTTTTGAATGGATGAACGTGGCCAAAAATATCGGCTTCGGTCCCAGCATGAACGGCACACCGCAATCTGAAATTGACGACAAAGTCGAAGAGCTTCTGAACATCGTGGGTCTTCAGGGTTTTGGCGACAAAATGATTTACGAGTTGTCGGGTGGTATGCAGCAACGTGTGGCCTTAGCCCGTTGCCTTGCAAATGATCCTGACGTGATCTTGATGGACGAGCCGTTGGGTGCTTTGGACGCGCTAACGCGTGAAAAAATGCAAAGCCTTGTTTTAGACATCTGGAAAGAGACTGGCAAAACAATCATCCTTATTACCCACTCTGTGGAAGAGGCATTGCTGCTTGGTGAACGTCTGCTTGTGATGGCACCACGTCCTGGCCGTGTGCACAAAGAATACAAACTTCCCTTCGCCGAACTCGGCGTGGGTGCGGATCTTCGCGAAGTGAAGAAGCACAAAAAATTTGGCCCAACCCGAGACGAAATCCTCTCGATGATTTGGGATATGGAAGAAGAAATTATGGGGCGTACGGAGGGTTAAATGATGGAACGTTTCTGGGATTGGATCCTCTTTTCACTGCCGCCTTGGAAGGAATTGTCCGAGGCCGCAATGACGCTATTTACAATGATACCTGGCATCACTGGTATCTTTGCTGTGTTCTTGCTCTTTTCTGCACTGTTTTACGGTGTCTATTCTTTGGTGCTTGATGGGGCTTCGCGCCGTTCAAGTTTTGAGAAAGCAAAAACAGTTACCTTTGGTGACGCAAGCTCGGTCAGAACCATCTGGATGGCCGCGGTCGCCTCCGTCCTGTCGATCCTGTTTATGTGGTCACTGGCAACAGGTTCTAAACTTCTGCCTTTCAGCCTTCCGCAACCCTTCGTTGGGGAAACACAGTTTGAATACACGGCGCAAAATGCCGCTGGCGAAACGGATACGGCAATCGTTACCGTTTTGGTTCACGAGTTTGAAAACAAGAACGCTGAAAAACCTGAACCTGCTGCAGAAAACGGTGGTTTTGCGAATAACGATGTCGTCGTATCGCCAGAACGCCGCCGCAAAATTGTTGGCGAGAAACGCAATGATGAAGGCGCCAAAGAGGATGGCTACAAAATCATCGCAATCAACGGCGAGGCAATTGCACCAGGTGGCAGTGTTGCCATCGAGGGTGGCGCGGTTTCCATGCTCGACAAAGGATCGCTCCAGTACCGCGCTTTTGCGGGTTGGACGATGGATCCGCTCTTCTTGCCACCGCCCGAACAGGTCTGGAACCGCTTTGTTGATCTAAACAATGACGGCTACCAAGGGATCTCGCTTTGGGAACATCTGTTCTGGTCGCTTTACCGTGTGATCTTGGGTCTCTTCTTGGGCTGCCTCTTTGGTATTCCGTTGGGCTACGCAATGGGTCTGAACTCTTGGCTCCGCTCTTGGTTTGATCCGGTCGTGGAATTCATGCGCCCGATCCCGCCTTTGGCCTTGATCCCGCTTGTGATCGTTTGGTTTGGGATTGGTGAACAGGGTAAGATTGTTCTGCTCTTCCTAGCGGCCCTTTGGATCATGGTGATCGCGGCACGCTCTGGTGTGGCAGATGTGAATATCACAAAGATCCATGCCGCCTACAGCCTTGGGACAACCAAACGCCAGTTGATGCGGAACGTGATTGTGCCCAACAGTTTGCCTCAAATCTTTACAGGCGCCCGCGTGGCCATGGGGGTTTGTTGGGGCACAGTGGTTGCCGCTGAACTTGTGGCCGCGGAAAAAGGGATCGGTAAAATGATCATCGCCGCGTCTAAATTCCAGCAAACCGACATCATCCTAGTGGGTGTGATTATCATCGGCATCGTCGGTATGGGCATCGAAGTTTTGATGCGCAAAATGGAAAACCGCCTCATCCCTTGGAAAGGTCGCGGTTAACGCTTAAGTTCCTCCCCAGAACATCACGAATCTGGGGAGGAATATCCGGTGCTTAAAAAACTTCTACTCGCAGCCGTCCTATCAACAGCACTTGTTGCCTGTGAAGAAGTTGAAAGCCCCCAACCCGCCCCACAGCCTGAAACCAGCACCAAAGGTTTTGAACCTATTCGCAGCTATGCCGATGGGTTGGCTGCCTTTAATCGGGTGCGCGCAAGTGTAAATCCGCAAGTTTTGGCGGTGTGCAATAATTTCCGCGAAAACCTTCCACCTCGTTTTTGCCAGTTCCAATACAACGTCATTCAAAATGCGAAACAGCCGCCAAACGCGTTTCAGTCGATCAATCGTGCAGGCCAGCCGGTTATCACCTTCAATTCCAACATGTTGCAAACAGTACGGAACGATCATGAAATTGCCTTCATCATCGGACACGAAGCTGGGCACCAAATCGCGCGCCACCTGATCCGTCGTCAAGAAAATGCAACTGCGGGTGCTATCCTTGGTGCGATTATTGGCGGCGTTGCGGGCATTGATCCAAGTGCAGCGGCCGATCTTGGCGGTGCGGTTGGCGCACGTGCCTATTCCAAAGAATGGGAATTACAAGCCGATGTTCTGGGCACACATATTGCTGCGCGCGCGGGCTATAACCCAAATATTGGCGCGCAGAGCTTTTCACGCCTTGGCGGTTCAAACTCGCTACTTTCCACGCACCCAGCAGGTCAGGATCGCATCAATATCGTGAACAACACATATGCCAAAATCAAAGCAGGCGACCGACGCATTCCTTGCTTCCACTGTTAAGAAGCAGCTTTAGCCATGCGCTTCATCTTCGGCTTCGGCTCGCTCGTCAATGATGCAACCCATCGCTATGAAATTATCGCCAAAGCTCGCGTGACTGGCTTTGAACGCCAATGGGTCGCAGCCCGACATGGATCGCATTCATTCCTTTCCGTAACGGCCAAAAAGAATAGCGAAATCGAAGGGCTCGTTTTAGGCGTCGCTGAAGAGGATTTGGCGCAATTGGATATTCGCGAAAAAAACTACCATTCGTTGGAAATCTCACCGGCAGCAATCCGATCTAGCACCCCCATTGATGCGCCCGTATTTCTATATCAAGCCTCCCCTGACGCTGTAGAAATCACGGATGAAAAACCTATTTTGCAGACCTATCTCGATTGCGTCTTTCAAGGCTACGAGGCGCATTTTGGCGCGGCATCCATCGAGGCTTTCATAAAAACAACAAACGGCTGGGAACGCGGTATTCACAATGACCGAGCCGATCCTATCTATCCACGTGCTGTTCCAGTCGATGCTTTAGATTGCGTGCGGTTTGACCAAATTCTTAGTGCCGGTGGTTAAGCATCTGAAAGATGCGGCGATGCCCCGCAAAACGCTCTTTCTTGGCCTTCTCTGGCTCTAATCCTTCAGCCACGCGCATCGTGCGGGCTGCCAATATCCAAGCCACAATCGCGATAAAGACGCCGCCCAACATCTGCCCGATTAACACGCCCTCGGCCCCCCAATATTGCGCCCCGATATAGACAAAAGGCACCACGCCGATTGTGTTGCGCCCCCAGTTGATCCACGTGGAATAAAACGGATGGCCCAGATTATTAAAACTCGCATTCGACATGAAGATGATGCCATTGAAAATCCAAGCCAGCGACAAAGGTCCACAGAAAAGGAAGATCAGATCGCGCCCCACCCCTTCAATGCCAAAGACATCAGCAATGGGTTGCCGCAATAGATAAAGCAACCCCACCGCCACCATGACATAGGCCACAATAAAATAGATGCTCTCATTATAGGCCGCCCGCACGCGGTCAAATTTCTTCGCCCCAAAATTCTGACCAATAATCGGCCCGATCGCACCCGACATTGCAAAAATTAGCGCAAAGGCAATGGGGGTCACGCGCCCAATCACCGCC
>CAZRFT010000224.1:0-19573 GCA_964599255.1 uncultured Neptunicoccus sp.
CAGCGCTTCATTTCTTGCGCTTTCTTCTTTCGGACATGCGGATGATTTTATCATCGATTTCAACACGGCCGTGACCAATGGCGGTTTTGTGGTTGATGGGTCGGATACCATTACGCTTGTCCCGAGTGCTTCGATTTCAACAACGGTTGATGACGAAGAAGGTATTTTCGGTTCGGGTGATGGGAACACGGTGACCACCCAAGGCAATATCACCACAACGGGCGATGGTGCAGAAGGTATCTTTCAGATGGGCACTGGCCTTATTGAAAACTCTGGCAATATTGCGACCCAAGGATTTGAATCAGTTGGTGTACGGATCAATGCAGGCACGGGCGATGTCAGCGTCACCAATACAGGGGCGACAATAAGCACCCAAGGGGAAGCCGCACAGGGTTTTTTCAGTTCAACTGGCACGGGTAATTCGAGTGTTGCCAACAGCGCCAACATATCCACCGTTGGGGTGAATTCGCACGGTATTTGGTCATCTGTGGGCACGGGGGATTCAGAAGTTACTAATACAGGGGCGAGCATTAGCACCCAAGGCACAAATGCCTATGGAATTTGGAGCACGTCGGGGGCAGGCAATTCCATTGTTAATAATAGTGCAATTCTTGAAACGTTTGGGGACTATGGCTACGGCATTTGGGCATCCACCGGCACGGGTGATGTGACGGTTGTCAATACCGGATCGAGCATTAGAACCGAGGGTGAATATGGAAATGGAATTTGGACATCTATGGGCACTGGGAACACCAACATAACCAACAGCGCAAATATTGAAACCCTGAGCATACATTCCATCGGCATCTGGGCGAATGGCGGCTTCGGCGCATCAAGCGTTACAAACACAGGTTCAACCATCAACACGCAAGGCGACTTTTCGTACGCTATCTGGAACTCTGGCAATTTAGGCGCCAATGTCGCCAATAGCGCCAGCATAAGCACGATGGGCGATTATTCGATTGGGATATGGGCGGCATCAACCACGGGCGAGATCAACGTCAATAACACAGGCGCGTCGATCAATACTCAAGGGCTAGAAGCCTACGGTATCTGGGGCAACAGCGTAAGCGGTAATATCAACATCACCAATGGTGCAAATATCGCCACGATGGGAATGACCGCGCATGGGATCTGGGGGCTTACAGCCTCTGGCGACATGAGTTTTACCAACAGCGGGAATATCAGCACTGTTGGTAATGGGGCATCAGGAATTCGTGGTGAGAATGACAGCGGCAACACGAGCGTTGTTAACACAAGCACGACAATAAGCACCCAAGGGGATGATGCGAACGCAATATTTAGCTCCACCGGCACTGGCAATTCGAGTGTTGCCAACAGCGCCAACATAACCACAGTTGGGAATGACGCGCGTGGCATTTGGTCATCTGTGGGCACGGGGAATTCAGAAGTTACCAATACCGGATCAACCATAAGTACCCAAGGCACGAGAGCCTATGGCATTTGGAGCGCGGCGGGCACAGGCAATGCCAGTGTCACCAATAGCGCAAATATCGAAACGTTTGGGGACTATGGCTACGGCATTTGGGCATCCACCGGCACGGGTGATGTGACGGTCGTCAATACCGGATCGAGCATTAGAACCGAGGGTGAATATGGAAATGGAATTTGGACATCTATGGGCACTGGGAACACCAACGTTATCAATGGCGCAAATATCGAAACCCTGAGTATACATTCCATCGGCATCTGGGCGAATGGCGGCTTCGGCGCATCAAGCGTGACAAACACGAGTTCAACCATCAACACGCAGGGCGACTTTTCGTACGCTATTTGGAATTCTGGCAATGCAGGTTCCAACGTTTCCAACAGTGCCAGCATAAGCACGATGGGCGATTATTCGATTGGGATTTGGGGGCAATCAGACGAAGGAGAGATCAACGTCAGTAACACGGGCGCCTCGATCACCACCCAAGGGCTGGAGGCCTATGGCATCTGGGGCAACAGCGTAAGCGGTAATATCAACATCACCAATGGTGCAAATATCGCCACGATGGGGATGACTGCGCATGGGATCTGGGGGCTGAGCACCTCGGGTGATATTAATGTTGGCAATAGTGCCAGTGTGACCACCCAAGGTATGAATGCCAGAGGTGTTTATCTTGATACACCAAGCGGATCAGTTGCATTTGCCAATAGTGGGGATATTAGCACCACAGGCGCGGGTGCCCATGGTGTTGAAATTATCGCTGGCACGGACGCAGTTTTAACAAATAGTGCCTTTATTGGATCAGAAAATGGGGGCTATGCAGTCTCTTTTGACGCTGGAGGGACATCAACGCTGAACCTACTTGAAGGTTCAGTTTTGTCGGGTGAAGTGCAATTCATGACGCCGGCAAATGCGGAGATTTATTTCGGGCCAGGTGTAAGCGCCGTTGTCGATACCACTTCGACATATACGGGCGCGCATTCCGCGGCGAATGGTATTTCGGTGGCGATGAATGATCTTGTTTATACAGCCGATACCACGGATTTAGGCGCGTCTGATTTCGTCACTATCTATTCTTTGAACGCAATATCGGATGGGCTTCGACGCCGTACACCCCCAATTGAAACAACCAGCGGTTCTGCTGTTGGGCGCTGGGGAAGCTATTTTGGCGGCGCATTCTACCATGATGGAACGGCGACATCGGCGGCATTCGCAGGGGTAAATACGGGCTTTGTTCTGGGTCAAGAAAATGGTGACGTTGGCTGGCTTGGTGGTTTGAACTTGGTCAATTACGGCACTGTGCAAGGCGATGCGTTCACGACAACACGGGCAACCGGGTATCTAGGTTTCTATCGTTCGGGTGAAAAAATCGAAACCAGCCTGATTTTTGGTTTTGGCTATAACAACACCGACCGCCAAGTCGCCAATAATATGGCGCCAGGTGGTGTTGAGACAGCATCCGCAAGTTACGCGAGCTATTCGATCAGTCCAGCCGTTGTGGTGCGGGATGCCTTTGGTGACAATAGCAGCCTTCGCATTCGCTACACCGCTATTCAAAGTGAAGCGCACAGCTTTGACTTCACCGGCGGTGGCGATTTGAATATCGCCTCTCGCGTTAGTCACGCGATCGATGCGCGCGCGACGTTTATGGTGCCAAAAGAGCGCGGGAATTTCCGTTACGGTTTTGATCTTGGCTATGCCTCTAGTGACGATTTGAGCGTTACCCTTGAAGGTAGCCAGTTCAATGTCGTGAATGCCAATGATGGCGCCTCAATAGGTGCGTTTATTGGGCAGGATTTTTGGGGTGACAACAAATTGGGCGGCTATGAGTTGGGTGTAAGTAGTGAGATGCAGCTTACCGCAAATGCCTATTTTCGGATTATGTTTTAGGGCAGTTACGACCGCTATTTTATGTCGTCATAGCTCCCTATGGGAACCCTTTGCATGGTTGCCCTCTAACCTGCAAGCGTAGGCAACCCATTTTGCCACACAACATGCCATTCCTTGGGCGGCTCCATGCGGGCGCGTCTGCGGCTGAGGTGCCAGCCGGTTTCATGGGGTTTATGGGCGGGTTTCATGTGCCAACGGCTTTCAGCACCTTGCGCCCCGCCATCGCCGGGCGTCAGCAAAAGGCCAAGGTGATGGGTTTTATAACGGTCATGGGCGGCTTCAAGCGCTAGGTTGAGGCGGCGCATGGGGGTGAGCGCGGGTGGCTCTGGCAGCTCAGCAACGCAAAGGGGGGCGGCACCGGAACGCAGCACCTCCTCCATCGCCCAAAGCACATCGACAAGGCGTTTGGGTTTGACCAAAGTGATGCGTCCTGGATCGACCAAAGGGGGCAGGGCGGGGACGTAAAGTTGATCTGTTTCCCAAGCGCTACGGATCCAAAAGATGGGGCCCGCCATTTCACTGGCGATCATCACGGCCAAACGACGACGCGCTGGCCCACAAAGCTCATGCACACGATTTGAGGTCAGCCGAATATCCCCGATCATTGGTATCCCCTGATCAGGACGATAAGAATCGCGTTTTAAAATACTGGCTGCCATAAGAGGAATTTACAATGTTCTTATTTTGTTCTCAATCTCTTTCTTGACAGTTCTGGCTCGAAATTCATGAATTGGCTCAAGTGAAAGGACCCTCCCATTATGAAATACAACACACTCGGCCGAACCGATGTTAAAGTCTCTGATCTTTGTCTGGGCTCGATGACTTGGGGCACTGGCACGCCAGAGGCCGAAGGCCATGACCAGATTGATATGGCGCTGGATCACGGCATAAACTTCATTGACAGCGCAGAGATGTATCCGGTTCTGCCCACTTCCAAAGAAACCCAAGGGGATAGCGAACGCGTCTTGGGCACGTGGTTAAAAAAAACAGGACGTCGTGACGATGTAGTGATTGCGACCAAAGTTTCGGGCGCGGGCTTTCCCTATATCCGCAATGGATCGGTGCCCACGGGCAAAGCGGTGAAGGAGGCGGTAGAGGGTAATCTTGAACGCCTACAAACCGACTATATCGACGTGTACCAACTTCATTGGCCAGCGCGGAAACATTACCATTTCCGCAACTACTGGAATTTCCAGCCTGAAACACAGCCCCGCGAAGAAACCAAAGAACATATGTTGGATATTTTATCGGCGATGGCTGATTTGATCAAAGAGGGGAAAATTCGAGCCTGCGGTTTGTCCAACGAAACCGCTTGGGGCGTTGGTCAATGGGCCCGAATTGCCGAGGAAAATAACCTGCCGCATATGGCGACAATCCAGAATGAATATTCATTGCTGTGTCGTATCTATGATATGGATTTGGCCGAGGCGAGCCATCAAGAACAAATCGATCTGATCTGTTATTCGCCTTTGGCCACTGGATTGCTGACGGGGAAATATGACGGGGGTAAGATACCGGAGGGATCGCGTGCCTCGATCAGCGGCGACCTAAACGGTCGTTTGACTGAACACGCATTGGCGGCAACCACTGCCTATCAACAGGTTGCAGATAAACATGGACTTAGCTTGGTGCAGCTGTCGCTTGCATTCTGTACCTCTCGTCCCTTTATGGGTTCGGTGATTTTTGGTGCGCGCGCGCCGGGGCAATTGGAAGAGATTTTGAAAGCCAAAGATGTGGTGCTGTCGGACGAGGCACTGACTGACATTAATGCGGTGCATCGCGACCATCCCATGCCCTTCTAAATGAGCTGGGTTGCCATCACAATTTTTGCGGCCTTCGCGCAGAACATGCGGTTCATGCTGCAAAAGCGGCTGACCCAAAAGGGCATCTCGACTATGGGGGCGGTGATGGCGCGGTATTTATACTCGTTGCCTTTCATTTTGGTGGTCTATTTTGGCTTTATTGAATTTCGACTGCCGCCTAATTTGGGAGCATTTACGTTTTTCACGGCACTTGGCGCGATTTGCCAAATGTTGGCAACGGTTTGTGTGATTGCGCTGTTCCAGCATCGCAACTTTGCGGTGGGCACAACATTCAAACGGACAGAGACGATTTTAAGCGCTTTGTTCGGCATGGCGCTGTTGGGCGATATGGTCAGCCCGATGGGTTGGGTCGCTTTGGTTTTATCGTTGGGTGGTGTGATCTTGCTCTCGGAAAAAGCCGTGTCTGGCGGGCTTTCCTTTTTCAATCGCGCCACTGCACTTGGTCTTGGGGCTGGTGCGCTCTTTGGATTTTGTGGGGTGTCTTATCGAGCGGCAAGCCTGTCGCTTGGCATGGGGCCAGGGTTAGAGCCAGCGATTACGACCCTGACACTATCCATCATCATTCAAACGGGTCTATTGCTGATTTATCTGCCCTTGCGTGAACCTGGCGAGTTGGCACGATTGCAGCGGGCCTGGCGTGTGGCTTTGCCCGTGGGTATGACAAGCATGTTAGGTTCGGCTGCGATTTTCACGGCATTTACGATGGTTCAAGTGGCTTATGTGAATGCTGTTCAGCAAATTGAGCTTATTTTTGCGATCCTTGGATCTTACTATTTTTTCAAAGAAAACATCACCTTACGGGAAATTGCGGGTATGTTTGTCATCTCTGCCTCTATTATTTTTCTAATTTTATTCGGCTAAAGCGACGGAAAAATCCCGCTCTTACGTTTTACCTATGACACGCCTGAAAACATGGGCGGTCCGGTAAACATGCAAAGGAGCAGGTAAATGAAAAATTGGGCTAAAATTGGTTTGATCGCGCTTACATCCACCGCGCTAATTGGTGGGATGGCTTATGCGGAAAAAGGAAATCGCGGCGGCAAAATCGTATTTGAAGCAGTCGATACAAATTCGGATGGGTTTGTGACCCAAGCCGAACTAGAGGCGGCACAGGCACTTCGTTTTGCAAATCGTGATACAAATGGTGACGGCTTTGTCACGGAAGATGAATTGCGCGCCGGCTTTTTAGAGCGCGCCGAGGCAAGCGGCCGCGAAATTGATACAGAGCGTTTGGATGCGCGTGTGGCGAAAATTGTCCGTGCCATGGATATCGACAATGATGGCAAGCTGAGCCCAGCAGAGGCAAGCCAAGGCAACGCTGCACGTTTCATCGAACGCATCGACACAGATGGTGACGGCAAAATCTCGGTCGCTGAAATGGAAGCTGGCAAAGCTAAATTCAAAGAGCGCAAAGAGAAGCGCGACGGCTAACACGCATCCCGAGAGGCTGGCATTATTGAATTCCCCCTTACCCCACCAATGATGCCAGCCATTTTATTCCACAAAGGGGGCTGTTAAAGAATTTGAATGAGCATGGCTTTTGACGGTTTTGAAGATGTAAGCGACGACGCCTTGATGGTGCTTTATGCCAATGGCGATAGTATTGCTGCGCGTGTTCTAACCACCCGCCATGCCCCGCGTGTGTTGGCGCTTGCTAAGCGCATGTTGCGCGATGAGGCAGAAGCTGAGGATGTCACGCAAGAGGCAATGTTGCGGCTATGGAAAAACGCGGGCGCGTGGCGCCAAGGTGAGGCGAAGGTGTCAACCTGGCTTTATAAGGTCGCAAGCAACCTTTGCCTGGATCGATTGCGCCGGAAAAAAGGAACGGATCTGGATGATATTCCAGAACCACAGGATGACACGCCGGGCGTTGAAGAAACAATGATGCAAGGCGAACGCGCGCGGAACTTGACGGATGCCATGGCACAACTGCCCGAGAGACAACGCATGGCGGTGAGCTTGCGCCATATCGAGGGGTTATCGAACCCCGAAATTGCCGAGGCGATGGATATTTCGATCGAGGCGGTAGAAAGTTTGAATGCAAGAGGGAAACGAAGCCTGAAGTCATTGTTGGCAGGGCTTAAAGATCAGATAGGATTGGTCGGATGAAAAAAGAAAACTTAAGCGACGAAGCATTGGGTGCGCTGTTTGAAGCAGAAAAAGAGACGGCGGCTTTGCCAGATAATTTGATGGCGCGGATCATGGCGGATGCCGAGGCGCAACAGGCGCATGCCGCGGTTCCAACGGCCAAGTCCGCGTCCGCATTTAGATTTTCGTGGAATTGGCTGCCATCGGCTGGCGCTTTGGCCGCGTGCATCTGTGCCGGGCTATTCATCGGGCTTGGTACTGAACTGACGAGTGAGCTTGGTGTTTTGAGCGATACGAGCATTGAATTGACCGATGCATTCGGCGGTGTGGGCAATGTAGATTCCATTTTTGTGGAGGAGCAATCATGAGCAATTCTGATAATCCAATCGAGCCAAAGAATATGAATTGGACGAAGATTTTACTGATCGCGTCGCTGGGCTTAAATCTGTTGATTGTCACCGCAGTAGGTTCAGCGATTTATAAAAACAAAGATCATGACCGCGCAGGCCAATTAAGAGGCGGTGGTCAAATTGAAATGCTCTTGCGGGCTTTGCCAAAAGACGAGCGTCGGGCGCTTCGCCAAAGCTTTCAAAGCGAAATGCAGGCTCGCGACGCTCGGGCGCGGGGTAGGGTGCTTCGTGAAAACGTCACCGCTGCGATGTTAGCGGACCCTTTTGACGCCGCAGCGTTAGAGGCAGCTTTAATCGCACAACGGGAATTCCGTGCAGAGATTGCCGAGATGTCGGAGGCGCTTTGGATCGATTTATATTCAAATTTCAGCGATGAAGAGCGCGCGACCTTTCAGGAAAACCTTAAAAACGCGTCCAAACGCAAAAAAGGTGATCGGAAAGACAAAGAATAACAACCCTTTCAGGCTGATTTTGAAAAGTGCATTGGAATTCCAGGGGTCATTTTGCGCGCTGGCTTTTCCCTAAACATATTAATGTCGGCCTGATCGATGAGGGATTGAAGATTTGGGTTCGACCCGCTTGCGGTTGCCAATCCAATTGAAACCGTCACGCGGTGCGATCCAGATTTGTCTTTGATTGGCTTCGCAAGCCCATGTCTTAGCCGCGCCGCGATTTGAGTGGCGGTTGGTAAATCGATATTGGGAAGGCAAAGCAGAAACTCATCCCCGCCATAGCGGGTAAGGATATCAACTTCTCTGATATGCCGTTTGAGACGTTCTGCACATTTGCGCAAAATCTTATCGCCAAAGGCGTGGCCAAATTGATCATTAAATCTTTTGAACTGATCGATATCAATCACCATCGCCGAAAATGGATTTCGTTTATCAGCGGTTCCTTTTAGCTCTGCGCGGCTAAGGGCCAAGCCCGCCCGTCGATTAAGCAATCCTGTAAGGGGATCGAGATTAGCGCGCGCCACTTGCGCTTCGAGCTGTTTTTGTAGGTTGGCTTTGAGCGATTTGCGATATCGGAGGGCGGCGAGTTGAAAAGCAAGACCAGCGGCACCGCGGTCGGGATAGAAAAGATCATCACCACCCAGTTCCAACAAGTGACGATGGAGCTTCGTGCCACGCCCAGCTTCGCATAAGATATCAAGCACGTCCCCATTTTTTGTATTCCGTAGATGTAGGATGTCGAGTTCTTGGGTTAATCCGGCCCCAACTAGGACGGAATTGGCGGAATTGTCCCAGCGAAAGGGAAGCCCGCGATCTGGGTAGCGTTCTTTCAAATCGGTCCCGACGGGGCGTAATTTATGAGCGCGCTCAAAAGTGGCGTTATTTTCAGCCAGTTCATGGGGCAGGATAACGCCCATTTGTTTTTGAAGCGCGCCGATATCGCCATATTCGCGTAAGAGAAATTTAAGACGTGCAATCGATTGCTGGATATCCTGAGGCACGATACTGATTATGTCATCCGCGCCACTGACAAGCGCGGTGCCCCATTCAACCTCATCCAACCCATTCGCGCATAGTAGGATCGGTACATCTTTACCTTGGGGATGCCGCCGGATGTTGCGGCACGTTTCGTAGGCGGAGTTTCGAGTCGCGCCTATCTGTATGATAATGGCGCTGGGTTTTGATTGGCGCAACGAAAGGCGCAATGCCTTGAGTGTAGTGGTGGTGGTTACTTCATAATAGCAATCTGCAAGCGCATTTAAGAACGGCTGAGTTGTGGGGGTATGATCAGCGAAAAAGAGTAGTGAGGCGAGCATGGCGGCCCTGTCTTGTGAGTTTGTTAAGACAAGTTAAATTCTTTCTGTTAACGAAGCATTACGAATGAATTTAAAGTTTGAGCTAATCCTGACATGTCCCCCGACCAAGCTGAACTTCATGGGTTAAGCGCCTTGGCATGGCTTGCAGGCAATGACGAGCTTTTCCCGATTTTTATGGGCACAACAGGTGCCAATGTCGCTGATTTCCAATCGGAGAGTTTTTCTAAAGAGACCTTGGTTGCAATATTGGACTTTATTTTGATGGATGATGCATACGTCACAGAATTTTGTGATGCAGGCGGGTTGGAATACACAATCCCGCTTATTGCGCGTGAAGTTTTAGGGGGTGGGGATAACCCCCATTGGACGTAAACCATGAAAGCCAAGGCGCTTATTTTTGATAAAGATGGAACGCTTATCCATTATGATGCATCTTGGGCGCCCTATCCCAAAAAACTGTTTGAAATTTTGGCTCCCGATCAACAAGACGTCTGGTCTGCAATGGGACTTGCGGTGGGATATGATTTTGAAACGGGGAAGTTTGCTTCTGGCTCGATGGCGGTGAACGGGACGTTCAAAGATATTCTGGCGATTATGGAAGGTTTCATTGGGCCCGTGGAATTAGATGCAGCATTGGCTGCAGATAAAGAAGCACAGCAGGATTGCACGCCTCATCCAGTTGGCAACCTGAACGGGCTATTAACCGAATTTCGAGCGCAGGGGCGCAAACTTGCTGTGGCCACAAATGATTTGATCCACGCAACCGAGCGGCAGTTGAAAATTATGGAAAACCGTGCGCTTTTTGATGCGGTTTATTGCGCTGATAGTGGACCCACGCCAAAACCTTCTGGCGACATGATCCGTGCGGCTTGTTCTGAGATGGGTGTTGCGCCGAGCGAAGCGATCATGGTTGGCGACAGCAGTCATGATTTGCATGCAGGCCGTGATGCGGGGATTGGCTGGAATGTAGGCGTGCTAACGGGGCCAGCAACACGCGAAGAGATTGTTGATCTGGCAGATCTTGTTTTGGATGATATCCACCAGTTACCCGATCATTTGTCTTAAAATTTGTAAAAGCGACGCCGAGCCAGCAAAAGCGGCAAGCCGCGTCGATTCTTGGCAAGTTTCCAGAAATTAACTTTGCCAAACAGGCGGCGAAACAACGGGAATATTTCCATGGCGAGAACAGCTAGACGCAGTGGCGGACGCGCGGGCAATCAACGTCGCGCCGCAACAACAGCAGTCGATCAGATGCCTTGGCGTCAGATTGTGAACACAGACAAACCAACCGAACCGCTTGATGAAGAAGGTGTGAACGCAATCCACGAAGGTGTGTGCACAATCCTAGAGGATATCGGCATTCAGTTTATGAACAAAGAAGCCCTTGAGATTATGAAAAAGGGTGGGGCCACCGTGGATGGCGAAAATGTCCGCATTGGGCGCGATATGCTGATGGAAATGATCGGCCATGTGCCTAGTCAGTTTACTATTACGCCGCGCAATCCCGACCGTGCGGTGACGATTGGGGGCAATCACCTTGCTTTCGTAAACGTCTCTTCCCCGCCTAATATGTGGGATCTGGAACGCGGCAAACGTGCTGGGGATTTTGAAGGTTTCAAAGATTTCATGAAACTGACGCAATATTTTAACTGCATCCATGTGGCCGGTGGTTATCCTGTGGAACCCATTGATATCCATGCCTCGGTTCGCCACCTTGATTGTTTGTACGAAAAACTAACGCTGACGGATAAAGTTTGTCATGCCTACTCGTTGGGCAAAGAGCGCGTCGAAGATGTGATGGAAATGGTCCGCATTGCGGGTGGTTTGACGCATGATGAATTCGACGCCCAGCCGCGCATGTATACAAATATCAACTCTGTCTCTCCTTTGAAACATGACGAGCCGATGTTGGATGGCACAATCCGTTTGGCACGTCGCGGTCAGCCGGTTGTGGTGACGCCGTTTACATTGGCAGGCGCGATGGCACCTGTAACCATGTCAGGTGCGGTCACCTTGTCACTGGCCGAAGGGTTGGCGGCGATTGTGATGACGCAATTTATCAACAAAGGCGTGGGTGCGGCGATCGGAACTTTCACATCCAACGTGGATATGAAATCTGGTGCGCCTGCTTTTGGAACCCCAGAATATATGCGCGCCACCCAGATGACGGGACAGTTGGCGCGTTTTTATGGCTTGCCCGTGCGGTCATCAGGTGTGTGCACGGCAAATGTGCCCGATGGTCAGGCAATGTGGGAGACATCAAATTCGCTTTGGGCGGCTGTGCAGTCTGGTACAAATCTTGTCTACCATGCCGCGGGTTGGCTGGAAGGTGGGCTGATCGCAAGCCCAGAGAAATTCATTATGGATTGTGAATTGTTGCAAATGATCCAGCGCTATATGGAGCCGCAAATCACAGCGACCACGCCCGATGACATTGCCATCCAAGCGGTGAAAGATGTAGGTTGGGAACCCGGTGCGAACTATTTCTCTATCGATCATACACAAGAGCGCTATACGGATGCATTTTATTCGCCCATCGCCTCTGACTGGACGAATTATGAGGCTTGGAATTTAAACGGTGCTGTGTGGACAGCAGAGCGGGCGCATAAGATTTATAAAGAGATCATTAACGAATTCACGCCGCCGCCGATGGATGAGGGGATCAAGGAAGAGCTCACGGAATTTGTTGCGCGCCGCAAATCTGAAGGTGGGGCGCCGACCGATTTCTAAAATCTGATCTATTCAGCGGGATTTTTTTAACGCGCGATTAATGCACGCGACCTATCAGCCTGTGCCTGAATGGGTGGCGGTATGCACGGCTTGATCAACTACGGTTTGCAAAATTTCGCAACGCGAGTTTTCGGACATGCGCTTTGGTTGGATGTCTGTAGCGCTGCGCGTTTGCCCAGCGAAGAATTTGAAACCATGCTGATCTATGAAGATTGGATGACCGATGCGGTTATTCGAGAGATCGCCGAAAAGACCAATAATACCCGCGAATCGATGCTGGAGGATTTCGGTACGTTTCTTGTTTCTGAGCATTCCTCGCCCATGGTGCTGCGCTTGTTGCAGTTGGGTGGCGCGCGCTTCGAAGAGTTCCTAGAAGCGTTACCCAATGTCTATGAGCATCTAAAAATTGCGATCCCCGAACTGGAGATGCCATTGATGCATCTAGAAGAAAATGGCGAAGGCGATTATGGCGTTCATTTCATCTCGCCCCGAGATGGTTATGGCGAGGTTTGTCTGGGGTTACTTCGAGCAATGGCGGATCAATATGGCGTCCTTGTCACCGTTAGTTTGAAAAAAGAACGTCAGGAAAATGAAGTCCTGAACATGCTGAAAATCAGAATTTTTGATACGCGAGAAGCGACGCAATGACAGGTTCGGCGGATGAAAATATCTTGGACAGCTTTCTGCCATTTCATTTGCGGCTAGATGTGTCGGGTCAGGTTCAATCTGCTGGGCGAAGTTTGCAAAAGATATTTTTGACGCCCCTGTTAGAATTGAATCTGTTTCAATTTCTTTCGATCTATAGACCCGCACGATTTGATTTCGAGTTGCTTCCAATTGGTGCCAGCAAAGCGATTAAGTTGCGCGCTGTCGTGGATGGGGAGCTTTGCTTTGACGGCTTGATCATGCGGCTGTCGGATGGGTTTATTCTAAACTTATCAATGGGTTTGAGCCTATACCGCGTGCGCGAACGGTATCAATTGTCAGCCCAAGACTTCGCGCCAACGGATGCAAGTTTTGATTTGCTTTATATGGTGGAGTTGCAGCAAGCGCAGCTTACGGAATCAAAAAGGCTTTCAAAACGGTTATTTACGGCTCGCAACGCCGCGCAACGCGAGGCGACACGCGATGCGTTAACGGGCTTGGTCAACCGTCGTTCCTTGGATGAATATCTTGCTTCGACCCATAAACGCCCCGCTTTGTTACCTTTTGCCTTTTTGTTGATCGATTTGGACTATTTCAAACAGGTGAATGATCGGCTCGGCCATTTGGCAGGCGACGAGGTGCTTCGCGTTGTGTCAAAACGGCTGCAATCAAATACGCGTTCAAATGATGTGGTTGCGCGGGTTGGGGGAGATGAATTTGCCATTGTTCTAAGTGGGTTAAAGCGCGAAGCGGATGTAACTGAGCGCGCTGAACGCATTATCGAACATATTTGCCAACCGATAAAATTCGGGGAAACGCAAACGGGCGTTGGTGCCTCGATCGGCGCGCGAATTGTAAGCGAGCCTATGGATCAAACCACCCTGATCAAAGATGTCGACGCGATGCTATATGCCGCGAAAAAGAAGGGGCGCGGCCAAGTTTGTTTTTGGGAAGGGGTGTTGAAAGAAGCCTAGAACTCGCCTGCGCATTTGCGTAGAGATTAGCGAGGAAGGTAAAAGGCGATGACCGAACCCGAAATGTGGCTGATACTAATCGCCATTTTTATCACAGCAGGATTCATCAAAGGTGCGGTTGCCATTGGGTTGCCCACGGCATCGGTCGCTGTGCTGTCGCTATTTTTTGAACCCCGTGAAGCCATTGCGCTCATGCTTTATCCGATGTTTTATTCCAACGCCTTGCAGGCCTATCGCGGTGGGCTTTTTGCGCGAAGCTGGCAGAGATATCGAACCTATATCATCGTTCAGTTGTTCGTGGTTATCGCGATCCTTTATTTAACCAGCGATATAAGCGGGGATATTCTGCGCATATTCCTAGGTATTGTGATTGTCCTTTTCGTTGTTGTGTCGATCCTAGCAACGATCCCGCGTATTCCAGACGCTCACGATCAAAAGTTTCAGATTGGCTTTGGAAGTTTTGCAGGCGTCTTGGGCGGCATTGTGGCGGTTTGGGCGGCGCCAATAATTATCTATCTAACCGCCAGAGGCGTCGACAAAGAAGAATTCGCACGCGCCAGTGGGTTTATGATCACCATCTGCACCCTGCCGCTTTTGTTTGGATACTATCAGCTAGGTTTTTTGAACGGTGAGAACTCTTTGATTTCCATTGCGATGCTCATTCCCGTCACGCTTGGGTTTTTCTTGGGCGAGCGGTTGCGAAATTATGTGTCCGAAGATTTCTTTCGAAATATGCTGCTGGCTATTTTTGCAGTTCTGGGGGCGAACCTTGTCTGGCAAGGGATTGCGTAGCGCAATTTACCAAATATTAGTTGTTGGGGGATGGTACCGACGCCCCGGCTCGAACGGGGGACCTCTTGATCCACAATCAAGCGCTCTAACCTACTGAGCTACGTCGGCACTGGCCGCCCCTCTAGCGCAAGGAAAACCTGCGTGCAAGAGCGATGCGGGTTGTATTTTGCACTATCTCGGCGTAATTCCAAAGGCTAAAATGGAATGGTGAAAATTATGGGCATTAACACCCCAAGCGAAATTGAAGCAAACTTGCAAATAGGTCCAACCAGCGAAGGCATGGTGCGGATTTATATTGAAGGTTCTGGTGTCGAATTGCCCATGGATTTCGACCCGGAAGAGGCAGAAGAGATTGCCGAAGAAATCCGTGCCGCAGCAGTGCGTGCGCGTAATGCCAAAGGTTAATTTGGTGTAAAACGTGTCGCTGAAGTTGCGCGTTCGAGCGCGCTTGCCGTAGTTTCAAAAACTGTTTCCGCGATCCCGCCTGCAGCCCAGATGCTTTCAAACGTAAATAGTGTTTCATCGATATAGGTTTTTATCGGCCTAAGATGGCCAATCGGGGCGACGCCCCCAATCACAAATCCCGTTTCTGTGCGGATGCGATCGGGCTTTGCGCGATCAAGTGGTTCACCGATTTGCTGGGCTGCCTTTTCCAAATCAACGCGATGACCGCCCGATGTAAGAAGAAGGATTAAATCCCCTGAATTTTTGCCTTCAAACACAAGGGAGTTTGCAATCTGCGCGGGCGTACAACCAATTTCATCCGCGGCGGCTTGCGCGGTTTTCACAGGCGTTTGAAAAGTCACAACGGAAATATCAAGGCCCGCTTTGGCAGCGGCTTCTTTTACACGGGACACAGAAGGGTGGTCGTTCATAGTCGGGGATCCGTATAGCTTTGCAGGCGGTCCGCGGCATTGCGCGCGAATTTTAGGGTGATTTTTTTACGCCGCGCGGCATTTAATGGGGTTTCGGGTGCGTCGCGTATGATTTCGGCCCCATATCCATCAGCGAATATTAAACCATGTTCGTCGGGCAGTATTTCGGTTGGGAATTCGGCTGGTACGGCAAAAAAGAAGCGGTCTGAAAACTCAAGATAGCCTTGCCATTTATGGTCGGTCTGAAAATCTTCACGGCTGGATTTGCATTCAATGATCCAAATCTCGCCCTTGGGACCCAGGGCGATGACATCGACGCGCAAGCCGCGGGCAGGCACAAATTCAAGAAGCGGCACAAAGTCAAGCTGGCGCAAATGGCGTGCCACGCCGCGCGCGATAATCTGACCAGGCTGAAGGGTTTGTGGGCTTTCTTCCATAGCGCCAATCGTTAACGCGAAATTAATAGGGTGCAAGCGGGACTTGCCGAACGGGTTCGTCGCGCTTATTTGGGTAGGAGTGGCGGGTTCTGCCCAATTGGTCAGATGCCCTATTCCAGTGGCCGATAATTTCTGAATAGGGAGCTGGCTCTGTGACTGGTCCTGGCCTATCGCATCTGGCACCCACCTGGTTAGTCCAGGTCTCGGGAATAAACCGCATCAACCGTTGTGAGGCATTTATGTCTATCGCGGGCTCGTCACGTCGTTTTTGACCTCGCTTTGGGGGAGTTTGCAGGCTAGGTCAAAGCTATGAGTGAAACCGCATCCTTAAAAGCCCAATGCCGAAAAGCTGCCTTTGCCGCGCGTAAAATTGCGCACGCTGAGGATCATGGCAATGCTGCGAATGCACAGTTAAATTCTTACCTGAAATCCCAGGATCATTTGGCAACGGTTGCGGCTTATATGCCCATTCGTACTGAAGTGTCGCCTTTGCCTGCCATGAAGAAAGCTCATGCGCGCGGCCAGCGGGTTTGTGTGCCCGTTGTCATTGAAGCGGGTGCGCCACTGGAGTTTCATGAATGGACGCCAGATGGGGAAATGGTTGAGGGGGATTTTGGGGCAATGATCCCCAAAGATGCAGCGCTCGTCCTACCCGATATTGTTATCGCGCCATTGGTGGCCTTCGACATGGCTGGCTATCGCCTTGGCTATGGTGGGGGATTTTATGATCGAAGCCTTGAGCAGTTAAGCGAGATTAAAAAGGTGCAGGTTGTTGGCTTCGCCTACAGCGCGCAAGAGGTGATGATGGTGCCGCGTGAAGAAACCGATTATCCCCTTGATGCGATCATAACAGAACGAGGCATCTTGCGATTTTAGGCCTCTTGTTCTTAGCGGGAACAAACTCTACAGCTAGTCCTTATGAGAATACTTTTCCTTGGCGATGTAATGGGAAGATCGGGGCGCAATGCGGTCATCGAACGTGTGCCCAAAATTCGCCAAGACCTGAAGCTCGATTTTGTTATTGTGAATGGCGAAAACGCAACTGGCGGCATGGGGCTGTCCGCTGGGCATGCTAAGTCGATTTTGGATGCGGGTGTGGATTGCATCACGCTGGGGGATCATGCGTTTGATCAAAAAGATATGCTACAATTTTGCGAACGCGAACCGCGTATCGTGCGGCCCTTGAATTACGCAAAAGCGGCCCCTGGTTCTGGGGCGCGTTTGTTTACGGCAGAAAACGGTAAGAAGGTTTTTGTCACCCAAGCGCTGGGGACAGTTTTTATGAAGCGTGCCTTTGATAACCCGTTTTCGGCTTTAGATGCCGCACTTAAAACCGCGCCCTTAGGTGGGCTGGCGCAAGCGGTTGTCGTCGATATTCATTGTGAAGCTACATCCGAAAAAATGGCGATGGGTCACTATTTGGATGGTCGTGCCTCTTTGGTTGTGGGCACCCATACCCATGTGCCGACATCAGACACGATGATCCTTGCCGGTGGCACGGCGTATCAATCGGATGCGGGCATGTGTGGGGATTACCAATCCGTGATTGGGATGGATAAAGCCGAGCCGCTGAGACGGTTTATTACGGGTATGTCCAAAGAGCGATTTACACCCGCAAGCGGCGAGGCGACATTGTCTGGCGTATTGATCGAAACAGATGACAAATCAGGCAAGGCAATTTCCGCCGTGGCATTCAAAGATGGCGGAGTTTTGACTCCCTCTGCGCCATGACAAGCCCCAAATGGTATTACTATCTGATCCTTTTGGGGGCAGGCGCGGTTTGGGGTTTTACCATTCCGGGTGTCAAAATTGTCATGAGTACGGGATTGCCTGTGATGGGTGTTCTTTTTTGGCAAGGCGTATTGGTTGCATTCTTCGCAGGCATTTTGGGTCTTATGCGTGGGGCACAGTTCCGGCTGAACAAGGTGCGCTTGCGATTGGTTATCGCGATGGGCTGTTTGGGAACCTTTCTGCCTGGTGTTTTGGGTTTTTGGGTAATCCAATATATACCGGCCGGTATCTATTCGATCACAATTGCGATGGTGCCAATTTTTGTGATGCCCATATCACTGGCGTTGGGAAGCGAGAAATTTGAGGGTATTCGGCTGCTTGGCGTCATTTGTGGCGCCTTGGCGATTGTGTTGATCATCGGTCCAGATACAAGCCTGCCTGATCCGGCGATGACATTTTTTGTGCTGATCGCTCTTTTGCTACCGCTTTGCTACGCGTTGGAAGATAACTATGTCGCCTATTTCGGGCGAGATGGGATGCACTCCTTGTCGATTTTATTCTACGCTATGGTGTTTGTGATTATCATCTCTTTCCCAGTGACGTTGATGCGGGGGGAGTTGTTCTATCTTGGGCAAGGGGGTTGGGACACACCGCAGGTTATGTTGATTGTGGTATCGCTGTTTCATACGATTGCCTATGCAACCTACATTTGGCTGATTGGGCAGACAGGTCCGATTTTTACTTCTTTCGTGGCCTATCTGGTGACAGGATTTGGGGTTGTTTGGTCGATCCTTTTGTTGAGCGAAACTTATGCGCTTTGGGTTTGGGTTGCATTTGCTCTTATGTTTGTGGCGATGTTTCTGGTGCAACCCCGCGGTCACACGTCTTGATGTCGCAGCCCGTGCAAGTCTAAACTGACACGACGACTGACGGATTTAACATGTTGAACATTCCTGCCGATATCGCCCCTTATCTTGCACTTGCTGTTTTGGCTGTGATGTTTGTGGGCTTCATCCGCGAAAGCTATCCCACAGAAGTTATCGCGATTGGTGGGGCGGCCTTTATGGTGATCTCTGGCATTTTGCCCTATGGCGCAGCTTTGGCGGTGTTTTCAAACCCAGCACCTTGGACGATTGCGGCGATGTTTATCCTATCGGGTGCGCTGATGCGAACGGGCGCTTTGGGGTTCTTAACAGAAACTGTGCGCCGATACGGGGGGAAAAGGCCCCTTTTGACGCTCGTGTTATTGGGTATTTTTGTCGTGCTGGCGAGTGCCTTTATGAACAACACGCCTGTGGTGGTGATCATGATACCGATTGCTATGCAACTTGCCCGGATCATGGGAATTGCAGGCTCTAAGCTGCTGATCCCACTTTCTTATTTGGCGATTTTAGGGGGCATGTTGACCTTAATTGGGACAAGCACCAACCTGTTGGTTGATGGCGTGGCGCGGGAGGCTGGGCTTGCGCCGTTCTCGCTCTTTGAAGTGACGCCGCTTGCGATTTGTTTGGTGGCTTTTGGTGCGCTTTATCTGGCGATCTTTGGGCGGCATCTGTTGCCTGAGCGATCAAGCATGGCCGATATGCTGGGCGGCTCAAAGTCTAAGAAATTTTTAACTGAGATCGCTATTCCAAAGGATAGCGATTTGATCGGCCAAGCGCCCATGGATGTCGCGGCCTTCAAACGATCAGGTGCGCGTGTAATTGATGTACTACGCCGCGATGAAAGTTTGCGTCGCAACTTAAAGGAAGTGACATTGCGGCGCGGGGATCGGGTTATTCTGAAAGCACCCGTTGGAAAATTGATGGAGCTAAATGAGGGCGAAGATGTTCAAGTCTTCGACGGTGCGGCATCAAAAGAAACAACCACAGTTGAGGCGCTGATTACACCAGGCTGTCGGATGGTAGGTCGTACATTGGGCGAATTGCGATTGCGCCGCCGCTTTGGGATTTACACGTTA
>CAZRFT010000225.1:0-11442 GCA_964599255.1 uncultured Neptunicoccus sp.
GACCCAATGGGTTCGCGATATGGTTGAGGAAAATCAACTCAGTGCGCGTGATTTCATTTGGCCGATATTTTTATGCGAAGGCGAAAATAAACGCGAACCGATCGCGGCCATGCCCGGTGTTGAACGCCTATCGCTGGATCTTGCCTGCGAGGCGGCAGCAAAGGCCCGTGATGCGGGTATTCCTTGTATCGCGCTTTTCCCGAATACGCCTGAAGCAAAAAAAACCACGTCTTGCGAAGAAGCGTTTAATCCAGAGAATTTAGTGAATCAGGCAACGCGCCTGATAAAGTCGCAAGTGCCTGATATTGGGATCATGCTTGATGTGGCTCTAGACCCCTACAATGCAGATGGGCATGATGGATTTTTACGTGACGGGGTCATATTAAATGATGAAACCCTGATCGCCCTTGAAAAACAGGCACTTGTTCAGGCTGAAGCTGGCGCTGACATATTGGGCCCATCAGATATGATGGACGGTCGAGTTCATGTTATTCGTAGCGCGCTTGAGTCCCACGAGTATCGAGATACAATGATCCTCGCCTATTCTGCTAAATTCGCCTCTGGATTTTATGGCCCGTTTCGCGACGCCGTTGGTGCCTCTTCTTTATTAAAAGGGGATAAAAAATCTTATCAGCTCAATCCAGCAAATTGCCAAGAAGCAATTTCTATGATCGAGAGGGATCTGGCAGAGGGTGCTGACATGGTTATGGTCAAGCCAGGCATGCCCTATCTTGATATTGTTCGCGCGGCGAAAGAGCGCGTGGACGCACCGATCTTTGCCTATCAAGTTTCAGGCGAATACGCGATGATCACAGCAGCAGCCCAAAATGGCTGGATTGACCGTGAAAAGGCCATTTTTGAAAGCCTTCTTGCCTTTAAACGGGCGGGATGTAGCGGTGTTCTTTCCTATTTTGCCCTAGAAGTAGCTGAAACGCTTTTATAGGTCATTTTATGCCTTCTCATCAGTCTTGGCAGGCATTTGGGTGACATTAATACAAGAATCCTCTATAATTTGTTCATCTAGGCGCCGAAGAGCGCGTAAAATTGAGAAATCGAGGAGTGTTTCATGACACATCTATCTAAACGTGCCTTCATTGCGGGAAGTGGCGGGCTGGGCCTTGTTGCCCTTGGTGGACCTGCATTTGCGATGAAACGTGCAAAAATTGATCGGCTTATTTCCCAAGCCGAACTAACCCTTCAACAAGAAGTTCCATCAGCGGCACGTCTGCTTGGTGAAAGCGCGGGATACCTTATGATGCCGCGCGTGCGACGCGCTGGACTTGGGTTTGGTGGCGCATATGGTGAAGGTGCATTGATTATCGGCGGTGAAGCCGTTCAATATTATTCCGTCGCCGCAGGTTCATTTGGATTCCAAATCGGCATCGAGCAATATTCATCAGCACTGTTCTTTGGTACCGATTCCCGCCTACAGAAGTTCCGTTCGCGCGATGGTTGGACCGTGGGCGCCGATCTTGAATACACGGCTTGGGACAAAGGCGAGGACGCTGATATCGACAACAACACCATCCTAGAGACGGTCTATGGCGTTGTTTTTGGCCAAGAAGGTTTGCATATCGGCGCAACCCTAGAAGGGTCTAAATATTCAACGATTTCGCGTTAATTATTGCCCGCAAGCGGCTCTGATCGCTGCAATATTCTTCTCATAATCAGCTTTGGTTCCGCCGTTAAATACGGCGGAGCCAGCAACATGAACATCCGCGCCCGCTTCCCAACATAGTGGCGCTGTATCAGGGGCGACACCACCGTCAACTTCCAGCCAAATCGGACGATCGCCAATCATTTTACGTGCTTGTGCCACTTTATCGACCACTGAATGGGTGAATTTTTGACCGCCAAACCCAGGGTTGATGGTCATCACCAGGATCAGATCGATTTTGTCGAGACAGTATTCTATCACTGACAAGGGCGTTGTGATATTAAGCGCTACGCCAGCTTTACAGCCAAAGCCCCTGATAGCTTGAAGTGAGCGGTCCAGATGCGGTCCGGCCTCAGCGTGAACTGTCAGAACATCAGATCCAGCTTTGGCAAAAGATTCAAGATAGGTGTCCGCAGGCGATATCATCAAATGTACATCCATGACCGTTTTCACATAAGGCCGGATCGCAGCCACAACATTGGGACCAATGGTTAGATTGGGAACAAAATGACCGTCCATCGGATCAACGTGAATCCAATCCGCACCAGCCGCTTCGACATCTTCGATTTCCGCACCTAATCGCGCGAAATCCGCCGATAAAATGGACGGTGCGATTTTCAATTTTTTAGATGAGTCAAATTCAACAGGCATCATGGCATCCCAGTTTTTTTCCTTACTAGGCATCACATCCTCCTAGGTCTAGTGCCAAAACCACTTGCACTAAGGCGTGCAAAAAGGCTTTTTAGGGAAAGCAGTAAAAGAGCAATTGATGACGCGTTTATTCAAGATACTTTATGGAGTTTTGATAGTCAGTTTTACGCTGTTCGTTCTTGGCCTACTGCTTGCCTATTATTTCGCAGCGCGTAGCTTGCCGAGCTACAATCAATCCCTTCAGGTTGCTGGTATTTCTAAGACATTGGAGATTGTACGCGACAATAAGGCGGTGCCTCATATTTTTGGTCAGAATGATGCCGATATTTTCTTTGGGCTGGGCTTTGCGCATGCGCAGGATCGCTTGTGGCAAATGACTTTGGCGCGACGATCAGCTGGCGGGCGCCTATCAGAGATTTTTGGAACGGAAACTATCGATTTTGATGTTTTGATGCGCAGTTTGGACCTTTATGGCGCCGCGGCAAAATCTCTGGAAAAACAGGATGGCTACACAAAGATCGCGCTTCAAGCCTATGCGGACGGTGTCAATCAATGGATTAGGCAAGTTCAGGCCCAAGCCCTTGGCCGAGGGGCTCCTGAATATTTTCTATTCGAACCAAAAATTGAACCTTGGTCACCAGTCGATAGCATCGCGCTTTTGAAATTCATGGGGTTTCAATCAACCTCTGGTATCGAAGAGGAAATTTTATACGCTCGAACCCTTATTGAGCTGGGAGCTGAACAGGCTGGATCCCTTCTCTCTGGGGATCCCACGAAAGCCCGCATCGCCCTTGAACCGTTTGCAGAGCTGCGGCCTCGAAATGGTTGGAAGCCAAACAAAGATTATGCCCTTAATCCCCTACCAAAACGAGGATTTGAATCCGCATCCAACGTTTGGGCGGCTCAAGCAGATCGAACAGCAGCAAAGGGTAGTCTATTGGCCGCCGATCCGCATGTTGGCTTGACAGCTCCCTCGCAGTTTTATCTGGCCAGATTGGAACTTAAATCGGGCGGCGTAATTGGCGCGACCATTCCTGGTATTCCAGTTATCTTTTCAGGACGTACAGATAAAATCGGCTGGGGAATTGCAGGATCAGGTGCCGATGTGTCTGATCTATTTTTAGAATCAATCACAGATGGCGGTCAGAACTACAAAACAGAAAGCGGGACCGCCCTTCTGCGATCCGAAAATCGGATTATCGAGATCTTGGATGCACAGCCCTTAACCGTAAAACTGCAATGGGCGGACGATAGACCCATTCTACCTCAGTCTATTCAGAACATTGCCGACATAACCCCCAGAGGCCAAAGGTTGTCGCTAGAGCATATTGCCTTGTCAGAAAATGATCGCTCAATCAGCGCTTGGCTTTCGTTGATGAAAGCGCAGAGCCTAGAAGAATATGATGAATTTACCCATAGCTTCTCGTCCCCAAGCTACAATCTTTTGGCAGCGGATCTGAATTCCATTCGATTTGAAACTATTGGCAAAGTACCGCAACGCAATGCGCTTCAAGCTGGTGAAGGGCGCTACCCATCGCAATCCTGGGATGCCAACAATAAATGGTTGGGACGCGCCTCACTTGGCAACACCATTCTGAACCCCGAAAATGGCTTGCTTGCAAACACCAATAACAAAATTTCTGATCAGCCTTTTCCCGAACATATTTCCCATAAATGGGACGGCTCTTTTCGCATGCTTCGCTTGGAGCATTTGTTGAATGGTCGCGAAATTCATACGCGAGAAAGTTTTAAAGAGGCGCAGTTGGATGACATCTCCTTCGCTGCGCGTACGGTATTGTCCCTTATTGCAAAGGAACTTTGGTTCACGGGCGGCGTTGCGAAGGAAGGAACGCTTGATAAAACCAAAGAAGAAGCACTCGCGCTTCTTGCGAACTGGAACGGTGACATGAATGAACATGCGCCCGAACCCTTAATCTTTACAACGTGGCTATTCCACCTTCAGCGCCTTCTTATCCAAGATGAAGTAGGGCCCCTACTTTCTGCCTTTTCGCGCCCCGATCCCGCGTTCATCGAGAGGGTTTACAAAAATATCAACGATGCCGGACACTGGTGCGATATCAAACCTTCCACAAAAGAAGAAACCTGTGTGGAAATATCAGAGCGCGCCTTGGATGAAGCCTTGGTTGAACTATCGTCTAAATTTTCCGACCGCCCCAACTCTTGGCGTTGGGGGGATGTTCATCAAGCAATTCATAAACACGAAATTCTGGGTGATACCCCATTTTTGTCGTGGATCGTAAATGTGCAACAAAGTAGCTCTGGCGGGGACCATACATTGAACCGCGGGGCAATGACTTTTGTTGGGAACACCCCGTTTGCCAATGTAAATGGGTCAGGATTCAGAACATTAATGGATTTTGCGGATCCCGATAGTTCGCTTTATGTGATTTCCACAGGACAATCCGGCCACCCTTTGTCTCGCCACTATGATGATCTGGCAACCCTTTGGCGACGAGGGGAATATATACCCATGTCGCTTGATCCCTTGATCGCTCGTGCCGGTGCTAGCGGGATAACAGTTTTGGAACCCAAATAGGCGTTAATAGCCGATTACTTGAATTGCGACACTTAACGCATTGTTTTTATTCGATTTTACAAAAAGGGTGGTTCAACCTATTTTCGCGAACTGGTTTTTTAACTTCTCCGTCCAACGCACTGTTATTTCGACATATTCTTTTTGCGGCTCTTCTTTTTCAACGACATTATGATCAAAAAGCCAAGCCCGACGCGATCCCTCATTATAGGCCAATCGTAGCACATCGATTGTGGTGTGCCCTGCCAACCGATCCGCAATACTTTCCAAAAGGGCTTGTATTCCCTTCTCTCGAATGGCGGAAATCAAGACAATTTCGTCACTACGTCCAGCAGCATTCGACAGGCTTTCCCGTCGTTCAGCCGATAGTAAATCAGATTTATTCCACACCTCGATCATCTTTTCCTTGGCAGCATCCCCGATTTCTAGGGCGTCGAGAACCTCTTGAACATTTTCAGCCTGCGCATCCGTCTCTGGATGCGCAATGTCGCGTATGTGCAAGATCAGATCGGCATCCAAAACCTCTTCTAAGGTCGCACGAAACGCGGCGACAAGCTGCGTGGGCAAATCAGAGATAAATCCGACCGTGTCTGAAAGAATAACTTGCTGACCATTGGGCAGCTCCAATTCGCGCATAGTCGGATCGAGCGTGGCAAATAACATATCTTTTTCCAACACATCCGCACCGGTTAAACGGTTAAAGAGCGTGGATTTCCCAGCATTGGTATATCCTACAAAAGCCACGATCGGATAAGGAACCTTCTTGCGCGCAGATCGGTGAAGGGCGCGGGTTTTCACCACTTTTTCAAGCTGACGCTTGAGGCGCACAATGGCGTCATCAATGGCACGTCTGTCCGCTTCGATTTGTGTCTCGCCAGCACCGCCCACAAAGCCCAAACCGCCCCGCTGTCTTTCTAGGTGAGTCCAGCTTCGTACCAATCTAGAGCGGGCATATTGCAAGGCAGCAAGTTCCACCTGCAACACGCCTTCTCGCGTTTGTGCGCGGTCGCCAAAAATTTCAAGGATAAGCCCTGTGCGATCAAGGATTTTGACCTTTAGGTCGCGTTCCAAATTGCGTTGTTGAATTGGTGTCACAGCCCCATCAATTATGACGAGTCCAGCTTCGCATTCGTCAATCACGGCAGATAACTCTTCCACTTTCCCAGACCCAAAGAAGCTGCCCGCCCGCACGTCGCGAAGCGGAACAATCTCGCTATGCACGATTGAAAGCTCAGGAAGAGCAGCAGCTAAAGAAACCGCCTCTTCTAGGCCGAAATTTGGATCGCGTCTGTTTTGAGTGTTCTGCAGGTCTGGATGCAGGACGATGGCACGCATTTAGTCGCCTTGCGCCTCCTCCCCTTCGTAAAGGGAAACGGGTTGAGCAGGCATGATCGTTGAGATCGCGTGTTTATAAACCAGTTGAGATTGTCCATCACGACGCAAAAGCACGCAAAAGTTATCAAACCAAGTGATGTTACCTTGCAGTTTCACCCCATTGATTAAAAAAATTGTGACGGAGATTTTTGCCTTCCGGACATGATTAAGAAACGCATCCTGAAGGTTACGGGAATCGGCAGCCATTTTTTCCAGCCCTCTTTATTGTCCGGATTTTCCGGAATTATCATTGTGCGCGCATTTTGCGCTAAAATAGAGGCAATGACTAGATAAAATTAATAAATTCAAAGATTTGTTAATCTTAGCCTTCACGCCAGAAATTCGGGCTTAGAACAGCGATTACGGCCAAAACTTCCAAGCGTCCTAAAATCATCGATATCGAAAAGATGACTTTGGAAAATCCGGAAAGATCAGCATAGCGCAAGCCAGCTTCGCCCATAACATTCAGCAATGGCCCTGTGGTCGATAGTCCAGACACTGCAAGAAGAATACTGTCCTCAAACCTGATGCCGTTTGATGTGTAAAGTAGCATCAGGAGCGCAATAAAGACCAAGAAGAGCATCACAAACACCCAGGCGATATAGGCGCCCTCTCGCCTGATGGATCGTGCTCGCTGACCCGCGCCGAGGATCGAGCTGGGATAGCTCAATCGTTGCAACTCTCGCTGACCATGTTTGTAAAGCGCATAAATCCGCAAGAGCTTTACGCCGCCCGCCGTGGTGGCAATGCCGCCGCCCATGATACACAGACCTATCAGTAGGGTTGAACCCGCCCCCAGACCGGACCAACTTTGTGCACTTTCCCAATAAGCGGATTCGTATCCAGTTGTCGTCAAGAATGACAGCACCATGAATGCAGAGCCCCACAGCGCTTCCAACATCAAAAACAAACTGACTTCAGACGAAATTTCTAACGCGCTGACCCAGTGCCGCAGCACCATGAATAGTGGGAGGAAAAATACGAATGCCAACATAAGGTTCACTTCTTTGTCGGCTTTTAAATTTCGCAAACCCCGTCCGTCTGCATCCTGTTGAAATACGTAACGCGACGATGCAGCCATTAATCCCAGAAAAACAAAGAACTCGACCCAAAACCCGCCAAAATTGCCCAAAGGTGCCTGAACGTTTGTGACGCCACTGGTTGATATAACGCCCATCGCATGAATTAGTGCTGTGAAACTCCGAAGCCCCGAGACGATAAGAATGAATGTAAGAAAAGCCGTTGCTGAAAAATAGAGCGGGAATATGTCCCAACTAAACCGCAATATACGATCTTTAAGATCTGAGCGTTTAACATAGAAGGCCCCTGCCCATCCTTTTTCACCGTTTCCATAGACCTCGAACCCGCCAAGGCGCGCAGGATAAAATATGGACACGGCAATAACCAACATCAAAAAGCCTCCAAACCAAGCGACCAATGCGCGCCAAAAATGAACGGTTTCGGGAATTCGTGTAGGATCGGTTAAAACCGATGCACCCGTTGTTGTCAGGCAGGACAACATTTCGAAATACAGATCCCCCATCGAGACATGCGGCATAAGCGCCTGGATTGGCATTGCCATGACCAATGGCATCAGGATGAAAGCCAGAAACACATCACCAAGTCTACGCGAGGTCTTTCGCGATAACGATTGGTTCGAAAACGCGATGCCAAACATGATTGTAACCACAGCAAAAAGGATCCCGTGATACATAAAAACGCGGGCAAAATCCCAATTTTCAACACGTGCTGCAAACAGCGCGGGCAGAAGCATCAAGAGCGAAACAAGCCCTAGGATGATAATCGTGAGTGGCTGATTTCGAAGAGAAAACATTTAGTAGAAATCGATATTCACCTGAAACAGGCGCTCTACCTCTTCAACGTCTTTGGACAGGGTAAAGATTACAACGATATCTCCCTCTTCAATAACGGTACTCCCGCGCGGTCGTATCAATTCACCGTTCTTTTCGACAATCCCAACATGGGTTCCCTCTGGCCACTCAATATCTTTTAGAGATTGATTGGCAATCGGTGAGGAACCGAGCACTTGGGCCTCTATCACCTCAGCCTCTGCATCACCAATGGAATAAACCGCGCGCACACGACCATGGCGGATATGGTGCAGAATAGATGAAACCGTAGTTGCACGAGGGTTAACGGACGCATCAATATCCAACGCTTCCATCATGCTTGTTAAACTCGGATCATTAATCAAAGCAACAACGAGCGATGCCCCTGCCGCCTTCGCGCGGGCAGCGACCAAAAGGTTGGTTTTGTCGTCATCCGTCACAGCCAAAACCGCATCTGACATGCTGACGCCCGCCTCTTCCATCATATCCATGTTAAGACCGTCACCATGCAGCACAACGGTTCGCTCCAAGGCGTCCGCAGTTGCCTCTGCCACGCTTCGATTGCGTTCGATAAGCTTGGCATGCATCTTTCGCTTCCCCTGCTCGATGCGCAGAGCAACCTCACGCCCGACGTTGCCACCACCGACAATGATGATGCGCTCTTGAGGGCGAATGGATTTACCAAAAATTTCGAAGACGCGTTTTTTATCCTTAGCGTCTGAGCAGAGGTAAATATTGTCTCCTTCCATCAAAACATCAGTTTTGTTGGGAACGAGTAGTTCTCCTTCACGGCGAACAGCCATAACTGTCGCGTTCAGCGAAGAGAAATGCTCGGTCAGCTCATGCAAGGGCATATTCAATATTGGACATTCTGCGTCCAAATGAAGGCCCAAGACCTCTACCTTTTCGTCAATGAAGGGTTCACTATCAAAGGTACCAGGTGACGAAAGCTGACGAAGTGCTTGAATAGCAACCTCCCTTTCAGGAGAGATCACAACATCGATCGGCATATGGTCACGACGATAAAGGTCAGAATAAACTACTTCCAAATATGATTTGGCACGCAATCGTGCGATTTTGCTTGGAATTTGGAACACCGAATGCGCGATCTGACAGGTGACCATATTCACCTCGTCTGAATGCGTTGCCGCAATTATCATATCGGCATCTTCAGCGCCCGCACGTGCGAGAACATCTGGGTAAGAGGCAGAACCAACAACCCCATTCACATCCAAGATATCAGTCGCCTGCGCAATCAGCTCTGAATTCAAATCGACAACAGTGACGTTATTTTTTTCTGATGCAAGGTGACGGGCAATTTGCCAGCCAACCTGACCGGCGCCACAAACGATGACCTTCATTTGGTCCTCCTTAGGCGATCAAAAGATCGACCCCCAAATTACCTGTTTCAAAGCAAGGCGGTCAATCCCAAACTGCACTAATCTAGCCTGCTTTTTCAAAGCGCTCTTTGGCTTGGGCAGAGGATGAAACATTCAGCGTTTTTAGCTTTATATGCAGCGCAGAGCGCTCCATACCCACAAAATTCGCAGTTTTTGAGATATTTCCACCAAAACGGCTAATTTGTGTCAGTAAATATTCGCGCTCAAACGTCTCTCTCGCCTCTCTAAGGGGCATCCCGATAACATCCGTGACCAACGACTGCGATTCTGCGATCGGCGTGTCCGTGCTGGGCTGTAGCTCTGATGGCTCAATCTCTCCCTCGCAATCGCCAAGAATAAGCGCACGCTCAATCACATTGCGTAACTGCCGGATATTGCCAGGCCATTGACGCGCCTGAAGATAAGACATCGCCGATTTCGAAATTACACGTTTCGGCAATCCCTGGTTCAGATTTAGAGTTTCTATGAAGTGATCCGTTAGCGCTGGAATATCTTCCGTCCGCGCTTCAAGCCCCGGCACGGCAATTGGAACCACATTAAGCCGGTGAAACAGCTCTTCGCGGAAGCGCCCCTCGTTCATTTCAGTTTGCAAATCCTTGTTCGTGGATGACAAAACGCGAATATCAACGTCAATTTTTTCTTTGCCGCCCACACGTTGAAATTGCTGCTCTACTAAAACACGTAAGATTTTTGATTGCGTATCGAGCGGCATGTCAGCCACCTCATCAAAGAACAAAACACCTCCATTTGCTTGCTCTAGCAAGCCAGGCTTAACGCCGCGATCTTTACCTTCCGTGCCGAACAGGACCTCTTCCATATTCTCGGCTGAAATGGCGGCGGAGTTTACCGTTACAAAAGCGCCTTTAGCCCGTTTGGAATTTGCGTGAATAAACCGCGCGGCGACCTCTTTTCCGGCCCCCGATGGGCCAGTCAGCATGACCCGACTATTTCCAACAGTCACTTTTTCTAGCTGGCTTTTGAGGGTTTTAAAGACTTGGCTTTTTCCGATCATCACAGATGGATTGCCATCCTTTACCCGTAGAGCCGCGTTTTCTTGGCGTAAGCGCGATGCTTCCATTGCGCGTGAAATAACAACGGTAAGCTGATCAATGTTAAAAGGCTTTTCGATAAAGTCATAAGCACCTTGTTTGATCGCCGCGACAGCGATTTCGATATTTCCGTGACCAGAAATAATTACTACCGGTATATCTGGGTGGTTTTGCTTTACCTCCTTTAGGATATCGATCCCATCGAGCGGGCTATCCTTTAGCCAAATATCCAAAATAATTAATTTGGGAGCTTCGTCTTCGATGATGGCAAAGGTCTCGTCTGAATCTTTAGCAAGTCGTGTGGAATACCCTTCGTCTTCTAAGATATCCGCAACCAATTCTCGGATGTCTTTTTCATCATCGACAATTAGAATATCGCTCATTTTGTCCCCTCAATCTCTCGGGGTAGAAGGATCTTTGCCATCGCCCCGGGTTTCGCTGTTTTTGTAAATGGCTGTGCATCACTCAGCTCTAATGTGCCGCCATGATCTTCAATTATTTTCTTCACAATAGAGAGCCCAAGTCCCGTACCACCCTCTCGCTGGGTCACGTAAGGCTCAAACAGCCGCGATCGCCCTTCTTTGGGCAACCCAATGCCGTTGTCTTCGATTACAATTTGCGCATCACCCTTGTCGGCAGTCAAGCTGACGCGGATCTCTGCTTTGAACCTCTTGTTGGTCTCTTTCTTTAGCTCAATCGCTTCGCCGGCATTTTTCAATAGATTGGTGATTGCCTGACCAATCATCGTCTCATCCACTTGCACTTCAAGCTTTGCCGCTTTGTTTTTAAAAGATATTTCAATATCCTCATGGGCTGCGTTTTGCAGAAGCACCGCATCATTTATCAGTTTACCCAAGTTTACGTCTGATTTTTGTGGCTCAGGCATACGCGCAAATTTAGAAAATTC
>CAZRFT010000226.1:0-1784 GCA_964599255.1 uncultured Neptunicoccus sp.
GAAAGCCTTCAACTGAATGTGCAAAGTGCCCATCGCAAGGCAGCGTCCACTGTAAGTGTCATATCCCTTCGTTCCAACGGCCAAGGCGAGTTCATTGCAGATCAGGACGGGTAGTAGGTGGGCAAAGAAAGTGAGCGTATATGCGTCAATTGGTGCATGCCCAGTCATAAGTGAGAACGCTGGGGCAAGGAGTAGAATGGGAAACCAAAAAACTCCTGCGTAGGACCAAAAAGTAGCCAGATAGTGCAATTTGACCCGCCACGGCATTCCCTTTTCAAACACGGGATTGGCCCGCAGCATGATATCGAACGTGCCGCCCGAATATTTATGCTTTTGCGCCGCCCAAGCCTCAACAGACCAAGGCGATAACATCCTCGCTTCGACCCTTGGGTGAAAAACGGACTTCCATCGCTTGCTGTGTAGTTGAATAGACGTGAAGATGTCTTCTGAAACGTGAAATTTGAACGGTTGCTGCTCGGTTGGCCGTGCAGAGCCTTCTATTTCATTCAAGCAATTGTCGAACAATGCTTCACGTCGATGGATTGAGCCTGCGCCGCAGCAAAAAGATGCGCTATTACGATTGCGTCTTCGCAAAATAACATCAAAAAATACTGAAGGATCCGACTTGAAAGGGTCTTGGCCGATACGTTCACTGCCCAGGATTCTGCGCAGAGTCCAATCCAGCCAGGTAATTCTGAAGCCAACCGTCCTTTGTATAAAGCTGTCCCAACTTTCGCCTTCAGGAATATCAAAGAACCAATGTGGGGTCTGCACCCATGCTATCTTGGGATCCTGAAAATACCCGAGTGTATTCTTAAGCACATTGGGAAAAAGCTGCGTGTCTGCATCACAAATTAGAATGAAGTCACCGCGGGTCTGATATAATGCATTGGCCAGGTTGCCCGCCTTGAATCCGCGATTGGATTGCCGCGCGAAATAACCAATTTTTTTTGATTTCGCGAGATGTCGAACATCTTTACGATCTCCATCATCAAGCAACCAAACGCGCGCTTTTGTACCATGTGGCAATTCTACGGCGAGTGCTGCATCGATGGTGGGTGTCAAGATTTCGAGGTCTTCGTCCAATGTGGCGATGAAGATGTCGACGTCGCAGTTTGCACGGCCCTGAAAAGGTAAACCGCCGTTCACTGGAGTGTCACCTTCGTCCCAAATGTCAAAGAAGAAAATGCAAGTGCCCAGAAATGTCGCAGTTTCTGCGAGAGCAACGACGACAGAGAAAACAATGGCGTCTGGATTGAGGGCCTCGGTCCAGCGCCAATAGAGATACCAGGCTCCGAAAAACAACGTCATGCCGGCGAGAAAGTGCCATATTACTCTTTCCCGGTCAGTGAACTCAGGAAATTGAGGGGGTTTGCGCCCCAAAAACTGGGAGAAATATGGAGGCGTTGCGGTGTCTGGCATCATGCGGCCCCCAATTTCGCAGAGCTTTTAGGGTGCTGGGGAGTGAAAATAGATTTTTTGGGGTGTGCTGAAGAAACAAACGACAAAGGCTTGACTTCACGTGCACCAACGAAGCCGTTTCGATATATCTGGTTCGGAAGTGTTCGCCGGCCAGCGAGGACGCAACTCTCATCCAGTAGGCTGCGACGTGATACAATGGCGTGAGCCCCAATAACCGAAAAACTCTTGAGTGCGGCCTCAGGCTCGATCGTGGCGTGGTGACCAATGTAGCAAAAGCCGCTCAAGCGGGCCCTGTGAGAGATTTTTGCTCCATTTCCGCGCCAAACATTGGCCGCTATTTCCTCGCCAACTGGTGGAAGGTC
>CAZRFT010000227.1:0-3350 GCA_964599255.1 uncultured Neptunicoccus sp.
TGCGATCCCGAGCTTATTTAAATACCTTTCCGTTGAACCAATGAGCTGATCAATCATCCCAATCAGCCGCGCATTAAGAACAGCAGTCATCGCACGCTTGGGGCCACCCAGCTTCGCTGATAGCTCGTGACTACACGAAACGGGTTTTCCTGTCGCCTCGCGGATCAAATCTCTGGCGGCGACCTCATGCGCTGGGTTTCGTGTTGCAAATAAGGAAGCCACGGCATAGCCCGAAATCCCAATCTGATCCGCAAGAGCATCCGTTAATTTTTTCAAATCCAGCGGTTCTTTCTCGCTTCCGGTATGGTTATGCCCACCGGAAATCGCGATATGGGGATCACCCTTTAGCGCTTCGACAAGGCCTTGGCGGTCCAAGTCTTTCTCTCCGAAACCAATGAAGATTAAACAAACCCGCCCGCCTTTGCCTTCCACCAACGCATTGGTTGCAAGGGTTGTCGATAATGAAACCATATCGACTGCGCTTGCCGCCGTTCCAGCGCCACGCAGCACATTTCCCACCGCACGGCTAACCCCCAATGAAAGATCCTCCCGCGTCGTTAATGACTTCGCGGTTGCTTCGACATAAGCCTCGTCACGAATGAGCACTGCATCCGTGTAAGTCCCACCAGTATCAATGCCGAGCATAAGGGTCATAGAGCATCTCTCCCAAGGATGCGCTATATGCATTTAATTTCTTCTAAAAGTCTAGCGCTGCACGACCCAATTGGCGCAGTTGCGACGCGTCTTCATACTGGGCAATAATTTTCCCGTGCTTCGCTAGCGCACCATGCTCACTATTCGTGCTAAATCCACAACATATCGCGCGACGTCCCTGTTGCGTCATTCCATTCTATCGCCCATGGTTTTTTCGAACGGAGAGGCCACATGAGCGATACCATTTCTATAGCGATCAAAAACTCAATCGCGACGGTTGCTCTCAACCGCGCAGAGAAGAAAAACGCCATGTCGATTGAGATGATGGAAGATCTTATCGAATGCGGGGAAACACTAAAGGAAGAACCTGATGTTCGGGCGATTATCCTCACCGGCGAAGGGGACAGTTTTTGCGCGGGCATCGACCTCTCTGATTTGATGAAATTTGCTGGCAATCTGGATAAGGCTCGTGAATTGATGGCGACACCATTGGGAGATCATGGAGCCAATATATTCCAGCGCCCAGCTACCGTCTGGCGAGAATTGCCCGTACCCGTTATTGCCGCCATCAAAGGTAACTGTCTTGGAGCGGGCGCCCAACTTTGCCTTGGGGCCGATTTTCGAATTGCTGCACCCGATACCTGCTATTCGATAATGGAGGCAAAATGGGGATTGATCCCAGATATGGGGATTTCCCAAAGCCTTCCCAAACTCTTACCCGCCGATCGCGCGATGGAACTCATCATGACGGGTCGTGTTCTATCAGCAGAAGAGGCGCTCCGCTTTGGCCTTTTCACCGAAATCTCCAAGGACCCCCTTGCACGAGCGGAAGAGCTAGCAGAGACGTTAATGCTTTCGACACCTGAAGCGCTCGCAGCATCGAAGCAAATGGTGCATCAGCTCTGGTACAATCCCAAAGAGGGGTTGCAGCTAGAGGCTCACTTACAATCGCGCCTAATCGGTTCTCCAAATCAGATGGAAAAAACCATGGCATCTATGCAGAAGCGAGATCCAATTTTTAAGTAGTGGATTGCGGGCCGCGGTGCCCGCCGCGAGGGCAAGGGGGTCGATCCCCCTTTCCTCGCGACACTTCTCCACGTATAGCCTGCCTTCATGAGCCAAAATCCACCTAATCTCCGCCCCGATATTGCCCATCCCGCATTGCAGGACACACCGCGCGCAGGGCAACCAAAAATTGGCGTTGTTTCCTTGGGCTGCCCCAAAGCGTTGGTGGATTCAGAACGGATCCTGACGCGATTACGGGCAGAAGGGTATGCGATCAGCCCGGACTACACTGGGGCAGAGGCGGTAATCGTGAACACTTGTGGGTTTTTGGATAGCGCAAAGGCCGAAAGTTTGGATGCGATTGGCGAGGCCTTAGCCGAAAATGGCCGCGTCATTGTCACGGGTTGTTTGGGGGCAGAAGAGGATTATGTTCGCGGCACCCACCCGTCCGTGCTCGCTGTCACAGGCCCACATCAATATGAACAGGTCTTGGATGCGGTTCATGCTGCCGTTCCTTCGTCACCTGATCCCTTCGTTGATCTCTTGCCACCTCAAGGTGTCAAACTGACTCCACGCCACTACAGCTACCTTAAAATTTCAGAGGGCTGTAACCACAAGTGTAAATTCTGCATTATTCCAGATATGCGCGGACGCTTGGCATCGCGCCCAGCTCACGCGGTTGTGCGTGAAGCAGAAAAGCTAGTTGAAAATGGTGTCAAAGAGATATTGGTCATCAGCCAAGATACCTCCGCCTATGGATTAGATATTCGACATGAAGAGGAGCGCGGGCACCGCGCGCATATCACCGATCTAGCGCGTGATCTTGGATCACTTGGAGCTTGGGTTCGATTGCATTACGTCTACCCCTACCCGCATGTACGCGATCTGATCCCTTTGATGGCAGATCAGAAAAATGGTGTTTTGCCCTATTTGGACATCCCCTTTCAGCACGCCCATCCTGACATCTTAAAACGCATGGCCCGCCCTGCAAAATCAGCCAATACACTCGATGAAATTATGGCTTGGCGCGAAGTCTGTCCCGATATCACGCTACGCTCAACATTCATCGTAGGTTATCCAGGCGAGACAGAAGAAGAATTCCAATACCTCCTCGATTGGTTGAATGAGGCACAGCTTGATCGAGTTGGATGCTTCCAATACGAAAATGTCGACGGCGCGCGATCCAATGATCTACCGAACCACATCCCTGACGAGATAAAACAGGATCGCTGGGAGCGGTTCATGGAAAAAGCACAAGCGATTTCGGAAGCGAAGCTGTCTGCGAAAGTGGGTCAAAAAATTGATGTGATTGTCGATCAAATTGACCCCGACGGAGCAGTGTGCAGAACCATGTCGGATGCTCCTGAAATCGATGGAAATCTCTTTATTGATGAAAGGTTCGAGGGTCTACAACAAGGTCAGATTGTTAAGGTCGAGGTTGATGAAGCATCCGAATATGACCTTTGGGGACGGTTGGTCTAAATTTAGAAAACCAGCACCCTTTGCGCTCAATAATTTCTTGTCGATAACTGCGTTCAAGGGCAGTCTTAGACACATGACCAAGAAAATTCAGATCACCGGAGGCTGCCAATGCGGCGGGGTACGTTATCAAGTGGGGAGTCTAGGACGATCCTCTGTCTGTCATTGCCGCATGTGTCAACGCGCTTTTGGCGCTTTTTACGCCCCATTGG
>CAZRFT010000228.1:0-3343 GCA_964599255.1 uncultured Neptunicoccus sp.
TCATTTCCTATACTAGGTGGTCAGACTGTTTCTTATTGAGCCGCGATTTGATCCGCTTTTTCAACAAGAACTTCTGCTTGGCGAATAGATGCGTAGTCGATCAAGCGACCATCTAGGGACACGGCACCGCGCCCCTCTTTCGCCGCTTCTTCCATAGCGCTTAGTATCCGACGAGCTTTTGTGACCTCGGCCTCTGAGGGACTCATAACCTGGTTTGCGAGTTCGATTTGGCTCGGATGGATGGCCCATTTACCTTCCATTCCCAAAACGGCAGCCCGTTTCGCAGCTGCATTATACCCGTCAGGATCAGAGAAATCGCCGAAAGGTCCATCAATGGGGCGAAGACCATTTGCGCGCGCGGCAACAACCATGCGGGCTTGTGCATAGTGCCACATATCGTCCCAATGAACGGCGCGATTTCCATCGGCATCTGGGTCAGTTAGAACTGAGTAATCTGGGTTCACACCACCAATTACTGTTGTGCGCGCGCGTGTGCTTGCAGCGTAGTCAGCAACACCAAAATGAAGGCTTTCATTTCGCGCGCTTGCGGCGGCTATTTCATGGACGTTTTGCATGCCCAAAGCAGTCTCTATAATATGCTCAAAACCGATGCGTTTTTTGTAGCCTTTTGCGTCTTCAATTTGGGTGACCATCATGTCCACCGCGTAAACATCTGCGGCTGTCCCAACCTTGGGGATCATGATCAAATCTAGACGCTCGCCAGCTTGCTCGATCACGTCGACAACATCGCGATACATATAGTGTGTATCCAGTCCGTTGATGCGAACCGACATGGATTTGCTTCCCCAGTCCAAATCATTGAGCGCCTCGATAATGTTTTTGCGCGCCTGAATTTTGTCGTCTGGCGCAACCGCATCTTCAAGATCTAAGAAGACTACATCAGCATCAGATTTTGCTGCTTTTTCAAATAGTTGTGGCTGAGAACCGGGTACCGCGAGTTCGCTGCGATTAAGCCGTGCTGGCGCCTGCTCGATGGATTTGAAGGACATTATTTTTGCTCCCTATCAATGCAATATGTCGATAGGGTTGAGTGGTTAACTTGAGAATCGTGTGAGTTGTCAAGCGAATTTATTTTTCTAGTTTTCGTCCTGATCGCGTAATTTGTGACCGCCAATCGGCTCGTTTGATTGGTCCAGATGCCGGGAGAAATAGAAGGCTATGGCTTGAGAGCGTGATCGTATTTCAAGTTTTTCATAGAGGTTCGAGAGATGAAATTTCACGGTGTTAATTGAGATATCAAAATGCTTCGCAAGCTCGGCATTTGTCATCCCTTCGGACAGTGCTTGAAGCAGCCCTTTTTCGCGCTTGGTCAGATTGAAAAGTGGGTCTGATTGAAGGTTACGGATATCCATAAATGGGAAGACCATTTTTCCATTGGCCACATCCTCGCAGGTCTGCATTAAATCTTCGACCGCGTTTTCTTTTGGGCAAAAGCCAGCCGCGCCTGCCGCCATAGCGCGACGCGGGATATCCGGAGAGGTGCTTTGCGAATAAATAACAACCCGCGGTGGATTTGGAACATCCCGCAGGATTTCCAGAATCCGCTCACCCCCAATGTCCGGCAAATTCCAACAGACAATTGCAACATCGCATTGGATCCGCATGACCGAAGTGATTAGGCTTTCTGTTTTTGCAACCGTGGCTACAAGCGAGAAACGACCATCGCGCGCGATGTGTTCACCCATCCCAGAAAGGATAAGCGGGTTGGGATCGGCTAAAACAAGGTCAATTTTCCGGGCCATAGGGGCTAATCCTTCAAAACCTACCCGTTTTTATGGGAAAATATGACTGTATGCAAGAATTTAGTATAAATAGGTAGGTTTTATACTACCCATAAAGTTATACTTTCGTAGTAATTACGCAGGTTCCTCCAAATCAAGAATCATGGTCGATTGCCCCAAACGAACGAAATGCCGAGTTTGGCATCAACATGGATTGATCTGAAATGAGCGACAATACAATTTTCCCGCAACTTGAAATTCCTCATACCCTGGCGGCTGGTCCAGGGCCCGGAAACACCGATGCTCGTGTGCTAGAGGCTTTTGCCCGCGCTGGGGTTGCTGACCACATGCAGGCGGATGTGATCCGAGGCATGATCGAAAGCAAACACATGCTGCGCACGCTTTGGGGGACTGAGAATGTTTACACCTACGGCGTCTCTGGAACGGGCTGGAACGGTCTTGAGTGCATGATGTCAGCGGTTCTACCGGGGGACACGGTGGTGGCATTCGTCAACGGGACTTTTTCAGGAATTGATGCAAAAAACCTGAATATGCATGCTGCCACACGCGAAGAGTTGGCTGCGAATTCGCTTGAGCCCAATGCAGCGAGCGTGACGGTAATCGAAATTCCTCATGGAACCTCGATCGATGGAGCGACAATAGAAGCCGCACTTGCGGAACATAAACCCACATGGGCTTTGATGGCGCATTGGGAAACAGGCTCTGGCCGCATAAATGATATTCAAGGTTTTTCTGATGCTTGTGAAAAACATGGCGTTATGGGCTTGGTGGATGCCGTGTCGTCGCTTGGCGTGGCAAATTTCCGCATCGATGATTATCCAGGCGTTGCAGGTTGGGCTTCGAGCCCGCAAAAGGGCGTTTTGTGCTTACCGCTAACCTATGCCCCCGTCAGTTTTACAGATAAATACATCAACCACCTGAAAGCAAATGGTGCGCAGTCTTTTGTGAACCACCCAATCCTAGAGGCCCGCCATTGGGGGATTGCGGATGGCAAGGATGTTGAAAAACCTGCCTACCACCGAACGCATTCCTCTTATGCGGTTGCGGCCTTCCATGAAGCGCTGCGATTGACGCTGACTGAAGGATTGCATCAGCGCGCTGCAAACTATGAACACCATGAAGCGGCTTTGAAAATTGCAGTGGAGGCGATGGGCTGCGAGGTGACGTCGAACATGACCTCGCTAGTTGTTTGTAATCTTCCTGCAGAATTTTCGGGTCGTGAGATGGAGCTCGTTCAATCCGCGCGATCCAAAAATTTCTGTATTTGGCCAACGCTTTCTGAACCGGTGCAAATTCGGATTGGTATCTTGAACCAGCTCAGCCGCGCGCAAATCACCGACATAGTGGAGCGTTTCGGGCAAGAGATGATCGATATCGGCGTCGATGTGAACATGGACGAAATTCGCGTCCTGCTAGACGCGCATTACGCGAAGAATCAAAGAGCAGCTTAGGAATTTGAAAAATGGATATTCATGAATACCAAGCAAAAGAAATTCTTCGAGAATTTGGTGTAAAAACGCCCGCAGGTGGGCTTGCCTATTCACCTGAACAAGCAGCTTACCGCGCACGTGAATTGGGCG
>CAZRFT010000229.1:0-34957 GCA_964599255.1 uncultured Neptunicoccus sp.
AAAGAATACGCAAAACGTCTGGCACAGCGCGTGCGTTTTGGCTAGATCAGATCAAAAGGAAGATCAAAAATGGCAATAACGCCCGTCATACTATGCGGTGGATCTGGCACACGGCTTTGGCCGCTGTCGCGAAAAAGCTATCCTAAGCAATTTGCCAAATTGATTGGTGAGGAAAGTCTCTTCCAACAATCGGCCTTGCGCGTTCACGGAGAGGCGTTTGATCGTCCTGTTATTCTTACAAATTCCGATTTTCGCTTTATTGTCGCCGAACAATTAACCGAGATTGGAGTTGATCCGAAATCTGTCTTGATCGAGCCAGAGGGGCGCAACACGGCACCAGCCATTTTGGCAGCAGCACTTCATTTAATGGATGGTGATCCCGAGGCAATGATGTTGGTTTTGCCGTCAGATCATGTTGTTCCTGATCGAATTGGCTTCATGGAAACCGTTATGGCGGGTCTGACAGCTGCACAAGCAGGGGATTTGGTGACTTTTGGCATTTCACCTGACCGGGCTGAAACTGGCTATGGGTATTTGGAGCTAGGCTCGGAACCAAAAGGTGCTACGCCAGTAAAGCTGAAGCGATTTGTCGAGAAACCCAATCTGAAAACCGCAAAAGAAATGCTGGCCGCCGGAAACTATCTTTGGAACGCAGGCATATTTTTATTTCGCGCGAAGGATTTTGTTGATGCCGTGGAGGAGCATTGCGCTGAATTGATGGCGCCAGTTCAAAAATCGGTAAAAGAAGCAACGCCAGATTTGGGGTTCCTACGCCTCGCACCAGAACCTTGGGCGGAAGCGAAAGATGTTTCGATTGATTATGCCGTGATGGAACCCGCTAAGAACATCTCTTCAGTTCCCTTTTCTGGCGCGTGGTCGGATTTGGGGGATTGGAATGCTGTTTGGCGTGAATCTCAGGGAGATGAAGGGGGCTTAGTAACAGCTGGTTTGGCGCAGGGAATTCGCTGTTCAGATTCCTTGTTACGGTCTGAATCCAACAAACAAGAAATTATCGGCATTGGCCTGGACAATATCGTAGCGGTTGCCATGCCCGATGCCGTATTGGTCGTCGATAAGTCGAGCGCTCAAGACGTGAAAGAAGCGGTCAAACTGCTGAAAGAAAAATCCGCGTTGCAAGCTGAACAATTTCCCAAAGATCACCGACCCTGGGGAAGTTTTGAAAGCCTATATTTAGCGGACAAATTTCAAGTAAAGCGCATTGTTGTGAAACCAGGTGGAATTTTGTCCTTACAATCCCATCACCATCGATCCGAGCATTGGATCGTTGTGGAGGGGACAGCGCGCGTGACGATTGGGGATGACGTAAAATTGGTGAGTGAAAACCAATCCGTCTACATTCCTGTCGGGGAAAAGCACCGCATGGAAAACCCCGGGAAAGTGCCGATGGTTTTGATCGAGGTGCAAACGGGAAGCTATTTTGGTGAAGATGACATCATTCGGTATGAAGATGTCTATTCGCGCGGATAAACATGTCGGCACCAGAACTTTATATCACGAATTTCAATAAAAATTTCACTGGCGTATCCGCAACCGCTGCAGCAGTCGCGCGCGAACAGATGAAATCGATGAATTTGAGAATGGTGGGTCATCAGCTTCCGGGTTGCCCGCCGCCTATTTCAAAAAAAGAAGCTTTTCAGCTTTCTCGAGACGCCCCAGATGGTGCAAAGTATTCAATTTGGCACGTCCGCCGAAATCCAGAAATGCGCGCCGCTATTTGGGCGCGGGATGTTTTGCGTCGCCCAATTAAGATAGTTTTTACATCATCCGCACAACGTCTGCATTCGGCGTATCCGCGTTGGCTGATTTCTAAAATGGATGCTGTAATTGCAACAACGGAAAAGGCTGCTGAATTTGTTCCAAATGTGAAAGCTGTTATTCCGCATGGTGTAGATACCAATCTTTTCAAACCTGCGGAAAACCGCGCCGAAGCTTGGAAAGCGCTTGGATTTGGGGGTGAATACGGGATCGTCACGGCTGGACGTATACGACCAGAAAAAGGCACGGATCGCTTTGTGGAAGCGATGATAAAATATCTCCCGCACCACCCGACGTGCCATGCTTTGATCGTTGGCAAGGCAACGCGCGAGCACCAGACTTTTTTAACTGAATTGAAATCAAAAATAAGCCAATCAAGCCTAACCGATCGATTTCATTTTACGGGTGAATGTTCACCACAGAGGATGGCTGAGCTGCTCCGCGCATGCTCGCTTCTCATTGCGCTTCCAAGATACGAGGGATACGGAGTAACGCCCCTTGAAGCTCTCGCTTCAGGAACACCCTTCATTGGAACAGATGTTGGCGGGTTTCGAGGTTTTAGTGACGATGGTAAGTTTGGCAAGATTATTGGTCGCTTGGACCCGACGGTGATCGCACGAGATTGGATGAGCACAATTTCTGACCTCAAAAATGAACATAGCGAAGCCATGAGAACCTTTGTTGAAACTCATTTTTCTTCGAGTAAGGAAGCTAGTGAGATAAACGCGATCTATCGAGCTTTGCGAGATCAACGCGGATGAAAATCAAATCCTATGTAATTCATCTTGAGCGCGCGAAAGAACGTCGTGAAGCGGTTGATGAGCTAGTAAAAAAGTTGCCCTATTCGCCGGTTATTTTCTCGGCTGTAGATGGTCGCGCATTCTCGGAATCAGATCGCGAAACCTATTTTTCGAATTGCCCCCTTTTTAAGCCTACCTATCCGTTTGAGATCAATAACTCAGAAATTGCGTGCTTCCTAAGTCATCGGCGTATTTGGCAGAAAATTGTGGACGAAGATCTGGATGCAGCCCTTATTTGTGAGGACGATCTAAAGCTAGAGGAACAATTTCAGAAGGCTGCCGAATTCGCCGAAGCTCATATTAAAAAATACGGATATATTCAGTTTCAGGTGCGTAAGCTCTCTGGACTAAAAATATTAGAATCCCAGCTCCCGCAAACAATTGCTTCACGCAAGGTGGTTCCGCTTAGAACTTCTTGCCAAATGGTCTCACGCGAGATGGCCCTCCAACTTCTTGACGCGTCAAATAAAGTGGATCGACCAGTTGACGCGTTTGTACAATTACATTGGTTGTTTGGCTTTAAGCCTGTTCTCGTTGATCCGCCTGGCGTGAGCGACCTGACAAAAGCATTGGGACGAAGTCTAATTTCGAGTTCCAATAAACAAGGCATTTTCCAAAAAGTTCGGCGGGAATTCAAGCGATTGAAATATCGATTGGCTATCCATCTTATTTCCTAGATTCGATTTTTTTGATTTTTCGGTTTCTTCGGCTGATACGAATCTGTTCAAATTTTTTGTTTAGTTTAGCAAATCGTAATTCGGTATTTGGGTGTATGGAAATCAAAACGCGCCTTAACATCATCTCAATATAATTCCCTCTGGTACCAGCTTCGGGCCAATGGGAACGTTCGGACCTTAAGACCAAATTATTTTTGGTCGAAAGCGGAATGTCAGGTGCTTTATTCACCAGATGATGTGATATTTCCGCAAATTTATTCATCAAATTAAACTTGGTGAAAATCAAACTTCGTCCATCCCGAATTGCCGGTAAATTTGCCTTCCAAGTATTGTTTTTAACAGCACTCATCATTTGATTGATTGCGTCATCAACATTGTAAATGTTTATGTACTCAAAACAATTCGACGGCATATCTTCCTCTAGATTATCGCAGCCGAAGTAAAATGGATAGCTGTAACAAAGGAGGGGATCAGCCAATTTTTCGGTCCATGCGAAGGGGCCACCGCCATTCTCTAATGCGATATGATATTTGAAGGGCAAAATTGCGTCTTTTTTATCATGAACAGACTTTCGCCCGCGACCGAAAATTTCGAGCTTTTCAGGAATCTTATCTATGAGTTGCTCAATGAACTGATTTCTGTCGCGGTGATATTGAGTAAAAGATTTGTGGCTTGTGACGATTGAGATTTTGTCATCCAGCTTTTTGGGAATCGGCATTTTTTCGAAGTCGAAAATACTCTGACTGTTTTCCAAATTTCTGAAATCCATTCCAACAAATGGCATACTACAAGCACTATTTCGCCAATGTTCAGTGTTGAGTATTTGTGAGGTTGACGAAATGACCAAACCAAATTGATTCAAATAACTTGATTTATATGGGTGGATCACGTCGGGCTCACCCGCAAAAAATGCGGTGCGCGATTTGGGTAATTTAGTTGGAACCGAATAGGAAGCTCGTGTGTAAAGGATAAGAACATCGATATTTTCGGGAACTTCTAAGCCGAAAGAAAATTCGACGTCATCGACCACGTGAGAAAAATCTCGCGATTGTTTGAGAAATAGAAATGACGGAATGTTTGTAAAAACATGAGTTCGAATGTTCTTCATTTCTGTCTCACGGAATTGGTCAAAGTTTGCTAGCCTATAGACGACCTTAGGGCTATAGGCTAGTCAACCAATCCAATTTGAACTGGAAATGAAAATGTTAGTGGCACAATCGCCTGCCGAACAAGGACTAGAGGGAGCCTATCTAACGGTATTTGCGTTTTACCAGGATTGTAGAAATGATGATTTTGCGCGCAATACTCATTTTTACTCAGGTGATCGAATCTACTCTGACGTTGCCCGTCAAAGATGTCTGCTACGTGAAACAATTTTTTTGAAACACAGGTGTGACCATCTTCCGACCGTCGGCATCAAGAACGTTTCATTTCAAAGGAAGAACTAGCATTGGAAGCGCCGATCATTGCCTTCATGCCCTATATGGTTGGGCGCCGTTTTGATTTTTGGAACGTCTCGCTCGATGCTTTAGATTATCCACTTGGCCAGCCAACTGAACTACTAGGCAAATCTTTGAAGGTTCGAAATCTAAAGCCCAAAGATCACCTAATTGTTTATCCTAGCAAGTCCATTTTCTATGCACCCAAGTTTCTGTGTCGTGCAAACATTTCGGTGATGATCGTCGAACCGGACCTTGTTCACCAACGCTATTTGAATCTGGCTACAAAAAAATTTAGTCGCTTTTTTCGCGTGCTGTCAAAAAATCAAAAATTACTTTCAGAAATTCCCAACGGCAATCATTTTGTATTCGGTTCAAGTTTCATCGAGAATCCAGAGAAATTGATAATCAAAAAATCTCAAGATTGTTCGCTAATCGCTTCATCAAAAAATGAGTTCATTGGTCACAAAATGCGCCATGAAATCGCGGGGATGATAAAGCAGGACAATCTTCCAATAGATGTGATTGGTCGTGGCTACAAACCGTTTCAAAAAAAAGAGGATGGATTACTACCCTATAAGTATTCAGCCGTAATCGAAAATTGTCAGGAAGTTGGCTACTTTTCCGAAAAATTGATTGATTCTTTTTTATGCGAAACAGTTCCAATTTATTGGGGCGCGCAGGATATAACGAATTACTTCGATGAGGATGGAATGCTGGTTTGCAATAGCAAAGAAGAGGTGGCGGAGGCTATGCGAAGGGTTGGTGAAATGAAGCTACACGAAAATTGTAGAGCGATAAAAGAAAACAAAGCTCGAGCATTTTACTACGCAGATATCTCTGCTAGAGCGGCACAGATAATATCGGATGAATTAAACATTCAGGCAAAAAGATGAAAAAAGCTCTTATAACCGGCGTGACAGGCCAGGATGGCGCATATTTGGCGGAATTTCTACTCGAAAAGGGTTATGAAGTTCACGGGATCAAGCGTCGTACCTCTCTCTTCAATACAGATCGAATTGATCATTTATTCGAAGGTGAGCCAGGGCGTGAGGGTAAATTCATTTTACATCACGGTGATATGACGGATTCCACGTCTTTGATGCATATCATGCAAGTTGTGCAGCCGGATGAGCTTTATAACCTTGCTGCCCAAAGCCATGTAGCGGTTTCTTTTGAAGAGCCGGAATATACCGCGAATTCTGATGCGCTTGGTGCATTACGGTTGCTTGAGGCCATTCGAATTTTGGGTTTAGAGAAGAAGACGAAATTCTATCAGGCCTCAACATCTGAGCTTTACGGTTTGGTCCAAGAAACACCTCAGAAGGAAACGACACCATTTTACCCGCGCTCCCCTTATGCAGTGGCCAAAATGTATGCCTATTGGATAACGGTCAATTACCGCGAGGCTTATGGGATTTATGCCTGTAATGGGATCCTTTTTAACCATGAAAGCCCAAAGCGAGGTGAGACCTTTGTGACGCGAAAAATTACGCGGGCCTTGGCTCGAATTAAATTGGGTATCGAAAAAGAGCTGAAGCTCGGCAATATGGACGCAAAGCGCGACTGGGGTCATGCGCGCGACTATGTCGAAATGCAATGGTTGATGTTGCAGCAAGATGCGCCGGAAGATTTCGTAATCGCCACAGGTGTTCAATACAGCGTTCGTGATTTTGTGCTAGCAGCGGCTAAGGCGCTCGATATGGAATTGACCTTCGAGGGTGAGGGTGAAAATGAGGTCGCGAAAGATAAAGATGGGAATATTGTTGTCTCCGTTGATCCAACTTATTTCCGTCCAACAGAGGTAGAAACTCTGTTAGGGGATGCCACTAAAGCGCATGAAAAGCTTGGTTGGTCACCCAAAATTTCTTTTGAAGAACTGGTAGAGGAAATGGCGGCGGCTGACCTTAACGATGCGATGCGCAACCACTAAGGGTCTCGTAGGATGGTACGGATCTTTGTTTCTGGTGGTGCGGGTTTGGTGGGTAGCTCAATTCTGAGCCATCCCACAGCTCAGGAGCATGAAATACTTGCGCCCCGTTCGAGCGAATTGAATCTATTAGATCAGTCTTCAATAGACGCTTTTTTTAAAGAGAATAAACCGGACGTAATTATTCATGCAGCGGGTGTTGTCGGCGGCATTCAGGCCAATATGCGGGAGCCCGTCCGGTTTCTTGATGAAAATGCCGCACTTGGTCGCAATTTAATAATGTCGGCTTTTAACTGTGGAATTCAGACATTTTTGAACATTGCATCCACTTGCATCTATCCTCGGTCGGCAGAAAATCCTCTGACAGAAGAAATGGTGTTAACAGGCGAATTGGAACCTACGAATGAAGGTTATGCTTTAGCCAAAATAATGGCTCTCCGTCTTTGCCAATACATACATCGCTCGAACGCAGAGCTACAATATAAAACTCTCATTCCCTGCAATTTGTATGGACCGAATGACACATTCGATCCTGCGAGCTCACATTTGGTTCCGTCAATCATTCACAAACTGCATGAGGCAAAAACCCAAGCTGTGAATACCGTTGAAATTTGGGGTGATGGCTCCGCACGCCGCGAATTTATGTATGCGCCAGATTTGGCCGATGCAATTTGGCGCGCACTCGATGACATCGAAAATATCCCAGACCTGATGAACGTTGGTATTGGGGAAGATTATTCAATCAATGAATATTACAAAATCGCCGCAGACGTAATTGGTTGGCATGGCGAATTCACTCATGATCTTGATCGCCCTGTAGGCATGAAGCAGAAACTCTGCGATACATCCAAGCTTCGTGGGTGGGGATGGAGTGCGCCTACCGATATTCGAACGGGCATCGAATTGACGTATCAAGCCTATTTGGAGAAGGGTTCTACATGACATTCAAATTCCCACTGGCAACCTCGAGCTGGGATCAAGCAGAGCAAGATGCGATACAGCGTGTAATTGCTTCTGACATGTACTCCATGGGCTCACAGGTAAAAGCATTCGAAGAAGAGTTTGCAAAACATTTCGGGTCACAATTCGCAGTCATGGTTAATTCCGGCTCTTCCGCCAACTTGTTAATGACTGCTGCGCTATTTTATCGCTCAGACAAGACCTTGCGCTTAAGGGCTGGTGACGAGGTTATTGTTCCGGCCATCAGTTGGAGTACGACATACTATCCATTGCATCAATATGGTTTGCATCAAAAATTTGTAGATATTGATCCTGCAACACTGAACTACGATTTAAACGCATTAAGAGCAGCGGTCACTGATAAGACCCGTGCAATAATGATTGTTAATCTGCTCGGGAATCCAAACGATTTCAGCGCGATAAAGAATATTGTTCAAGACAAAAACATCACCCTTCTTGAAGATAATTGTGAGTCGATGGGGGCGACTTTCAATAACAAACAAACTGGAACATTTGGAGCAGTAGGTAGTTTTTCTTGTTTTTTCTCGCACCACATATCCACGATGGAGGGCGGGGTTGTGTTGACCGATGATGAAGAATTGTATCACATTATGCTATCACTTCGTGCCCACGGTTGGACGCGAAACCTACCGAATGAAAATTTGGTAACCGGCACAAAATCGGATGATCCTTTCGAAGAGTCGTTTCGTTTCGTTCTGCCTGGCTACAATTTAAGACCCTTGGAAATGTCTGGGGCGATAGGTCGCGAGCAGTTAAAGAAGTTGGATGAATTGATCGATGGCCGGAGATCGAACGCTGCTCTATTCCAGGATCAAATGTCCAATCATCCCGAAATCATGATCCAGCAGGAGATAGGGAATTCTAGCTGGTTTGGATTTTCTATGACTATTCGTCCTAGCTCGGACATGAAAAGGTCAGAATTGATATCGAAATTGAATGCGCTAGGCTTTGAAACTCGCCCCGTTGTCGCTGGAAATTTTGCAAAAAATGAAGTTGTTAAGTACTTTGACTATTCGATTAGCGGTGAATTGAAGGGTGCTGATTACATCGATGCGAACGGATTGTTTATTGGTAATCACCATTATCCGATTCCGGAGGCAATCGAAGCCTTGTCGAAACTGTAATCATAATCGATCCAATGTTCTAAGCTAAGCTTTGACGTAACTTTCGAATAAATCGAAGACCAAGCTTCATTTCTTGATTTTCAAAATTTGGAAGGATTTCGTCGAATACAGGCATGATTGCCAGAAATGCTTCATCACGCGCGCGGTCGCCGGCTAGGGATATCCCCACCATCTTTTTGCGGGCATCATCCCAATCTGGTCGGATGTGAATGTAACCTGCGGATTCAAGTTTAGAGAGGGTGTTCGTCATTGCGCCTTTGGTAAGATTAAATGTGCGCGCCAACTGGGCCGGACTCATCTCTCTGTTTTGAAGCGAAAGATAATTCAGCAACATGAAATGTGACAATTCCATTTCATAAGGAAGTGCCCGTGATAGGCGTTGGCGCACTTTCTGTTCCGAGGCAAACAGTTCTGAGAATAACGCAATGACAATTGTATCTTCGGTGAGCTCTGACATCTAAGGTTTAGAATACTCAGGATTATACAATAGGCTAGGGATTTTCGCACGCGCCTCGGCCACCTGCGAGAAATCAATATCCATACAAGACACCCCTCTCTTCACACCCAAATCGCATATCTTCTTACCCCAAGGGGAAATCACCATGGAGTGGCCCCAAGTCTCGCGCGTTTTGCCAGACGCTTGTCGGTGTAATCCAGTCTGTGCGGCCATTACGACGAAGACGCCCGATTCTATGGCGCGTGCCTTTAATAGTGTTTCGATTTGTGCCGGACCTGTTGTAATAGAAAACGCCCCAGGCACCGCCAATATCTCTGCCCCTGCTAAAGCCAAATCTCTATATAAATGCGGGAAACGAATATCATAGCAGATGCTCATACCGAGCCGCAGGCCCTCCATGTCTGCCACAACCGCTGCGTTTCCAGCATGATATGCAGAGGACTCTTTGTAGATTTCCTGATTTGATATTGAAACATCAAACAAGTGGATTTTGTCATATCTCGCCGTAATCTGTCCCGAGGGATCCACAACAAAACCTCGATTAAAGAATTTTCCTTCTGCTCCCCCCTTAAGGGCGAGTGAACCGATATGAAGCCAGATTGAATTCTTCGCTGCCACTTCCTGCAACGCGGCGAGCGTTGGGTCTGTTTCCTCGGGGTGAAGTATTTCCGCCTGTCGTCGACGGTCTGTGCAAATAAGGTTTGTAACTTCTGGGGTGAAAATGGCTGTTGCGCCATCAGCTACGGCAGCTTCGATCAATTCAATTGTCTGGGGAAGGTTCGCGGCTGGATCGTCAGAAACCGATAATTGAACAACCCCGATACGCATTAATCAGCAAGTAGATGCATAAGTTTTCCTGCACGCTCCAATTTATAAAGATCGTCGCACCCACCGATGTGTAAATCGTTGATGAATATCTGTGGCACGGTCCGGCTGCCATTTGCGCGTTGGATCATCTTTGCGCGAAGTGCTGGATCGCCATCCACAGGAATTTCGGTGAATTTCACACCTTTCTGGGTTAGCAGCCTTTTCGCAGCACTACAAAAACCACAAAGCTGACCAGTATAGATTTCGACATTCGCCATGATGACGCTCCTGCTATTTCAACACAGATAGGGCGTTCAAAGCGGTTTCGCAACGCGGGCAAAGACCAATATGTTCACATCCCCGCTACCTGCATTCTTAAGTGCAAGCGCGCAGGCCGAGAGCGTTGCACCAGTCGTCATCACATCATCGACCAACAAGATCCGTTTGCCTGCTATGAGGTCTTCGTATTTGCGATTAATACCAATGGCTTCCGTTTGGTTTTCAAAGCGGGTATCGCGATCCATTCCCTTTTGAACCACGGTTCGTTTTTTACGAACCAGCAAGTCCGGAATATGCAGCAGAGACTCGCGCTGCGAAATTTTTCCAGAAAGCAGTGCTGCTTGGTTGTATTTCCGGGATATCAATCGTCGCCAATGCAGGGGAACAGGGACAACAATATCAGCAACAAGGACATCGCGCCCGGCCGTAATCATGTAATCGGCTAGGGGGCCAGCCAAATCCCAGCGGTCTGCATATTTTAAACTCATGATAACTTTGGCAGCACCCCCATCATAAAGCGCTGCGGCGCGTCCTCGCTGCCATTCAGCTGGCTGTTTTAGGCAGCTATCACAATGGATGGCTTCTTTAAGTTTTTCACCCAAAAGCGGCGTACCGCAGCTGTCGCAAACGGTCCCAAGAATAAATTGTGTTTCTGACCAACAACGCGCGCAAAACCCGTCCTCGGACAGTTCTTCCCCGCAAGCAAGGCAGAGCGGGGGGTAAAGCGCACTGACCAAAGTAGCTGAAAATCGCTTTGCACGTGATCCAAAATTCCTGAATGCTTGAGACATAAGAAAATTTGCCGATTTTTAGGTAAAGAAATTGTTAATTCGAAATCGACTATTAAAGCGGCGGATTTGTCCCATTTTATTTCATCAAAATTTGGGTTAGGTCGGCTGAAAGAAATTTGGGAAAGCATGGACACGATCACTCAATTCGAAGATCGCGACTACGATTGCGGCAATACGTTAACGCCCAAGACGGGCGTGGTTTTGGTGAATTTGGGAACGCCAGATGGAACGGATTATTGGTCCATGCGGCGCTACTTGTCGGAATTTTTATCCGATAAGCGTGTCGTCGATCTAAACCCATGGTTCTGGCAGCCGCTCTTGCAATTGATCATTTTGACAAAGCGCCCGTTTTCAAGTGGTGAGGCATATCGGTCAATTTGGAATACCGAAAAGGATGAAAGTCCCCTGTTAACCATCACGCGAGATCAGACAAAAAAAGTATCTGCGGCACTAAAGAAACTTTATGGAGATAAAGTGGTCGTTGATTTTGCGATGCGCTACGGCAATCCATCCACGAAATCGGTACTGGAAAACCTTTATTCTCAGGGCTGTGATCGGATTGTTTGGTTTCCGCTTTATCCACAATATGCAGCACCCACGACGGCAACTGCAAATGATCAAGCATTCCGCGCTTTAATGGAAATGCGTTGGCAGCCAGCATTTCGTACTGTGCCCGCATATTATGATCATCCAAAATATATTGAAGCATTGGCGCAATCAGTGAAGCGCGCCTATAAGCGGCTAAAGAGAAAACCAGACGCGCTGGTCTGTTCTTACCACGGCGTACCGAAGCGATATGTCGAGCTTGGCGATCCATATGCTTGCCAATGTCTTGAGACGACAGATGCTCTTCAAGCCTCACTCGGTTGGCCAAAAGAGAAGATCGTCAGCACATTTCAGTCCCGCTTTGGAAAAGAAGAGTGGATGCAGCCCTATACGGTCGAAGAAGTGGCAGAACTAGCGCGAGCAGGTAAGAAAAATATCGCCGTGATTGCGCCCGCTTTTTCCGCGGATTGCGTTGAAACGCTGGAAGAGATTAACGAAGAAATTAAAGAAGCCTTTGAAGAGGCCGGAGGCGAGAGCTTTACCTACATACCCTGTCTAAACGACGAAAAGCTGCATATCGAGATGATGGTCGATATTTTGCAAAGCGAACTACAGGGATGGCTTTAGTCGGGCTTATCGACTGCACCGCCAGCAAAGGCATTGCCATTAACATAGTCGCACGGCTCGTCACGCATTTCTAAATGCAAACCCGTCCCGTGATATGGATTGGCCCGCGCGAGCTCCTCATCAAATTCGATACCTAGACCTGGCGCCTCTGAGGGAATGACAAATCCCTCTTCCCAACGAATGCTGTTATTCACCAGCTCACCATGGAACCCGTCGCCTGTTCGAATACTTTCAAGCAGCAGAAGATTGGGGATATTCGCAGCCAGCTGAATGTTCGCCGCCCATTCAACAGGGCCTGCGTAAAGATGCGGTGCCATCTGGGCGTTATAAGCCTCTGCGATGGCGGCAATCTTTTTAGTTTCTAGAATGCCACCAGAGCGCCCAAGTGCAGGCTGAAGAATCGAGGCAGCACCAGCATGAAGAAGTGGCGTGAATTCTGCTTTGGTTGTCAGGCGTTCGCCCGTGGCAACAGGAATACGGATTTGGCGGGCAACTTGAGCCATGGATCCGACACTATCAGGCGGCACAGGTTCTTCGAACCAAAGTGGATCATAGGGTTCGATCGCGCGGCCCAAGCGTAACGCTCCAGCGGTCGAGAATTGACCATGTGTGCCAAAGAGCAGGTCCGCCTTCGTGCCCACGGCCTCTCTAATCGCAGCGCACATACGAACCGACAGATCAATGTCAGTTCTGGCAGGCATGTGGCCACCGCGCATAGTGTAAGGCCCAGCAGGGTCAAATTTCAGGGCAGTAAAACCCAGTTTGACCATCTCACTTGCAGACTCGGCATGCTGTTCGGGGCTAATCCAATAGTTCTCGTCATGATGGGGTAATGGGTAGAGGTAGGTATAGCTTCGTATCCGCTCGTTCATTTTCCCGCCTAAAAGCGCGTAGACGGGCCTTTCATGTGCTTTGCCTAAAATATCCCAGCATGCAATCTCTAGCCCTGAAAAGGCGCCCATGACCGATAAGTCGGGGCGCTGGGTAAAACCACTGGAATAGGCACGGCGAAACATTTTTTCAATATCTTCGGGGTTTTCCCCCTGCATATGGCGGGTGAAGACGTCCTTTATCACATGGGTCATCGCCTCTGGACCAACTGACGCGCCATAGACTTCTCCAATACCTGTGATGCCATTGTCAGTTGTGACTTTGACGAAGATGAAATAGCGCCCACCCCATTCCCCAGGGCGGTTTCCAGTTACGATTACGTCAAGATCTTGTAGTTTCATGAGGCAAGCCTAGGAGCAATTTGGTGCAGGGAATATCCTAAATGCGCCACCTCTATGCCGCTCTAGCGAGGTTCGCGTTTGGCAAGGATACGCTGAAGGGTTCGGCGATGCATATTAAGCCTGCGCGCAGTTTCAGAAACGTTGCGGTCACAAAGCTCATAGACCCTTTGAATATGCTCCCAACGCACGCGATCGGCTGACATTGGATTTTCGGGCGGTGGTGGTCGATCGCCTTCGGCCGCAAGCAATGCGTTGGTGACATCATTTGCATCGGCAGGTTTGGAAAGATAATCTGTGGCACCGATTTTAACCGCTGCAACTGCTGTAGCGATCGCGCCGTAACCCGTCAGAACAATAATGCGCGCATCCTCGCGGCGCTCGCGCAGAAGTTCAACGACCTCTAACCCATTCCCGTCTTCAAGGCGTAGATCGACAACAGCGTATTTTGGTGGCGTCGCGGAACAGAATGCCCGACCCGCTGCAACCGATTCTAACGCGGTAGGTGCGAAGCCCCGTTTTTCCATCGCGCGCGCCAGGCGCCTGCGAAAGGGTTCATCATCGTCGAGTATCATCAATGAATTGTCAGTATCGATTTCGAGCAATTCAGTGTCTGTCATGGCCTTCTCTCCGGTCATCTTAATCTAAGAAAGGTGCAAAGGAAGGTCAAACGTATTAGCGGGTCTGACTGGCCAAACAGGTGATCGTCTCTGCAACCCGTTCGGGCGTGGCGTCTGTTCGAAAAAAGGTCCTGAATCCTGTTTCGTCCATAAGGTAACTATGTGTGGAATGATCAACCAAATAGTCCTGATCCGCATCGCCATTTTTGCGGTAAAAAACCCTGTAAGCTTTGGCAGCGGTTGCCACCTGCTCGGCGTTGCCCGTTAGGCCAATTAGTCTTGAATCATACGCTTTTACATAGTCGGCAACAACGTCTGGCGTATCACGGGCGGGATCAATGGAAATAAAAACGGGTGTGACATCAACGCCATCGATGCTGGCCAGATCAACAGCCGCAAGGTTGCGCGCTAAATCCAGAGGGCAAAAATCTGGACAATAAGTGAACCCAAAATACAGCAGCGTAAGACCGTCAATCACGTCTGCTTCACTACGCAGCGCACCCGTATGATCGAGCAGTTCAAATGGGCCGCCGATCAGATCCTCGCTTGCCACGCGTGTATCTGTGCATGAATTTTGTTCGGTTCTAAAATACGCAAAATATACCAGAACGGCCAATAGTACCGACATAGAGATGCTGCTTAGTATGGCGAGTTTTTTGTCCATTTCACGACCTTCAATTCTGGTCAAATAATACGCTCTGATCTAACGTGAGGCCAGTATGTTCAAGGCAAAACATGACCCAAGACGGTAACATTATCGGGCGTGAACGCAGCTTTGGCCTGAATTCCAATCAGGTTCGAGGCGAATGGGTGCTTAAGCAAACTTTGGTTTTGCTTCGCTGGCTCGCGATCATTGGACAATCCTTTACGCTGATCGTGTGCATTGTGTACTTGGAGCTTTTGGTCAACATTTGGGCCTGTATCGCTGCGATAGGGATATTAGCCGTCTACAATTTGTATTTAAGTTTCGTGACGCAGCGCGGGGCCAGGTTAACCTCGAAAGAAGCCTTAACAAGCCTTAGCATCGATTTAACCCAACTTCTCTTTATGCTCTATCTAACGGGGGGTCTTTCCAACCCGTTTGCTCTTCTCTTACTCGCACCGGTAACGATATCAGCGACGACGTTACGGGTTCGTGCGACCATGTTTTTGGTCGCTGTCGCTGTTGTTGGCATCACCTTGCTCGCGTATCTTAGCGCACCGATGAAATTTAGCGACGGAAGACTTATTGAGCTCTCCGCAATTCAAACTTGGGGCATCTGGTTCTCACTGACTTTTGGTTTTGTATTTCTGTCTGCATATGCAAGGCGCGTGACCCTAGAAATTTATTCAATGTCAGAAGCGCTCTCTGCAACTCAAATGGCATTGGAGCGGGAACATAAATTGACCCTTTTGGGGGGCGTTGTTTCCGCTGCGGCGCATGAAATGGGTACGCCACTCGCGACGATCAAAATGGCTGCGACTGAGTTGGAAGAGGAGCTGCATGATAAAGCCGAGCTTCAGGACGACGCCAAGTTGATCAAAGAACAAGCCGTGCGCCTGTCAGAAATATTGAAGGATATGGGGCAGACTGGGAAAGAGGATTTGCATGTGAAATCCGCGCCATTCCCATCGGTCGTACAGGAAGCTGCTGCCCCCCATGAAAATAGAGGAAAGAAGGTTCTGCTGTTAGCAAAGGGGAAAAAGGAGATCGCAAAACTCAAATCCATTCCCACGATCCCGCGACGACCTGAAATAATTCATGGCCTCCGGAACCTGATCCAAAATGCCGTTGATTTTTCGGAAAAGACCGTATGCATTGATATCGATTGGAATGATCAAGAATTGCGTGTGCATATATCCGATGACGGCCCGGGATTTCCTTATGAATTAACCGGCTTGCTTGGGGATCCGCTATCGCGCCGACTTCGCCCCGGTAGCCGTTCGCTGCGTCCTGAATATGAGGGCATGGGACTTGGGTTGTTCATTGCCAAGACTTTGTTGGAACGATCTGGCGCGACGCTAGAGTTTTTTAATGATATCAGAAATTTAAAATCAGAAGTGAAGCATTTGGATGGGGCGAATGTTCGCGTATCCTGGCCACTTTCCGCCTTTGAACAAAACATTGATATTGGAAACAAGAACCCAAAAATCAGCCTCTAAGAATCTCTAGATTAACAAATTGTTAATGCCTCCGTGAAAAAGGTTAAGAACAAGTTTAGAGATTGGAATTCACCTTGGAAGGTTTCTCGACTCTCGAAATTGCTATGTTTGTCGCGCTGACCATCTGTTCGATCGGCATCGGTTACTATGTGACGTCGATTATTGCACAAGCGGATAAAATATCAGATCTCTCAGCACGTGAAATTTTAGATGCGACCCCGGTAATGATTTGGTCAGAACGGGGCAATCACGTAAGCTGGTCAAACGCCAGTTTTCAAAAACTTTGCGCCACAAGCAAACGCGATATTCGGTTTCGAGATTTTATTCTAGATATGAATATGAAGGGTGATGAAAAAACAAAAATCGCCCGACTGCCTGCCCAAAAAGATCAACCAGAGATGATTTTCGAGCTATCCCGCCGGGAGCTCGAGGGGCTAATTGTCTACTCCGCTACTGCAGCGACCCGGCTCACAGCGGCGGAGGAAGAGCGGCAGAGATTCATTCAAATATTAAGCGAAACCTTCGCCCATTTACCGGTCGGAATTGCTGTATTTGATAAAAATCGTGACCTAAGCCTTTTCAATCCTGCCCTTGTGGAATTTTTGGAATGCGCCTCTTCGTGGCTTGCGAAAAGCCCGTCGCTTCGATCGTTTTTGGATCATTTACATGACGTGGGTCTTTTGCCTGAACCCAGAGACTACAAAAGCTGGCGCGAACAAATCATCGACATGGAAGAAAGTGCGACCTCTGGCACCTACCATGAAGATTGGTACCTTCCGAATTCGCGGGTTTTGCGCGTCACTGGGCGGCCACACCCCAAGGGTTCTGTTGTGTTTTTGTTCGAAGATATTACGCGTGCCGTCTCCATCGAGCGGGATTATCGAGTGGAGTTGGAACGATACCATGCCGTCTTTGATAGTCTTGATGCAGGTGCAGCTTTGTTTGACCAAACGGGGCGGCTCACCTTCGTGAACCATGCGTTTGATGCACTGTGGGGATCTAATTTTTTAGAAAGCCTCGAAAATCCCGACATCGCTGATCTGACCGTTTTCTGGCAATCAAAATCGCAACCTGATCCTATTTTTGGAGAAATTCGAGACTTTCAACGGCAAAATGGTGAACGCGTAAATTGGAGTGGAAAAATTCAATTAAAGACTGGTCAGGGGCTGTTTGTTGGTATTACGCCGCTGCCAGACAACTCAATATTTGTTGAATTTTCACCCGTCACATCAGATTTGAACCTCTTGGAACCTCAAAAAGAAAGCGCCTGATCCCTTGCGAGCTTGGCTTTGATTGCCTAACCCTATTAGGGAGGAGCAATCGGTGCAGGCACAGCTAACACTACGATCAGAAAGTGATACAGAAACCCTCGCTCAAAGTCTTTCAAAAGTGCTGGGCGCGGGCGATGTCATCTTTCTTGAAGGTGATCTTGGCGCAGGAAAGACATTCTTTGCGCGGGCATTGATTCAAACCCTGATGGGGATCGAAGGAAATGTTGAGGATGTGCCATCACCAAGTTTTACCCTGGTTCAATCCTATGAGTTTCAAAACTTTGATGTCTGGCATGTGGATTTATATCGCTTGCAAACCGCAGATTCTTATGAGTTGGGGTTAGATGACGCATGTCTGACAAGTTTATTGCTGATCGAATGGCCAGATCGTTTGGGCGGATCCCTTGAACCTAGTTTAACCCTAGCTTTCACGAACGCCTCTGATGACCAACGTGGTTTAAATGCGGTTTGGCGGGATGAAAAATTCAAACCAATTTTCGAAGGGCTGATATGAGCCGCGATGCCTTAAAGCGAGAGTTTTTGCACAACGCAGGGTGGGGGGACGCGAGCTGCAATGCGATGGGAAGCGATGCCTCAAAGCGTAGCTACGATCGGGTCACGAGGGAATCTCAAACTGCAATTCTGATGAACGCACCATTTGAGGCTGGAGAAGACATTGGTCCTTTTGTCAAAGTCACACAGATATTGCGCAAATTTGGCTACTCGGCGCCAAACTTATTGGCACAGGATGATGAAAATGGGTTTTTGTTGCTGGAAGATTTGGGCGATGCATTGTTTGCCAAGTTGGCGCCTGTATCTTCAGCATTCGAACGGCAGATTTATGAAAGCGCAATAGACCTTTTACTTGATATGCATCGGCATGGGGCGGAAGGCTTAGCGCCGTATGATGTTCCCGTGTATAGAAGGGAGGCTTCGCTCTTCACCGATTGGTACATTCCACATGCCACAGGGGAGGAGCTTCCGACTGAGGCGCGGGAACAATTCCTATCGCTTGTCGAAAGCGAAATGCCAATCCCTCCCATTCCCGTCATCACCTTGCGAGACTTTCATGCAGAAAATTTGATCTGGATCGAAGATCGGCAAGGGATCGCGAGGGTGGGTCTGCTAGACTACCAAGATGCTTTGGCTGGGCACCCAGCCTATGATCTTGTCTCTTTGTTAGAGGACGCACGACGCGATACATCCAAGGCACTGCAAAATGAAATGCTGGACTACTACATTAATAAATCAGGAGTATCATCAGCGCCCTTTCTGAAATGTTATTCTGCACTTGGTGCGCAAAGAAACCTAAAGATAGTTGGCATCTTCACGCGGCTTTGTTGTCGAGACGGGAAAGAGTTTTATCCAACCTTAATCCCGCGTGTTTGGAAGCATTTGATGAATGACCTTTCACATCCAGATCTTTCAGTGTTGAAACACTGGGTCGAAGAGAATGCGCCAGAACCAGACGAAGAAATCATAGAAAGGATTTGCAAGAACCGTGCTTGAAACAGCAATGATATTTGGCGCAGGTTTTGGCACGCGCATGGGTGCGTTAACTAAGGAGCGTCCAAAACCCATGATAGAGGTCGCTGGCAAACCATTGATTGATCACGCGCTTGGATTTTTGCGCGCAGGTGGCGTAAAAAGAATTGTGGTAAATACCCATTACAAAGCGGAGATGTTAGAGGCGCATCTTGCCAGCCATGCGGATGTTGTAACCATCCGCGAAATGCCTGATATTTTAGAAACAGGCGGCGGTTTACGCAACGCGCTACCCCTCTTGGGAAAGAGACCAATTTTGACATTGAATGCCGATATTATTTGGTATGGACTAAATCCAATTGAAGCGATGCGAGGGCAATGGGATGCGGGCGCAATGGATGCGTTGCTGCTTGTTCTTCCTGTGGCAAAAGCAATCGGATATTCAGGTGACGGCGATTTTAAACTACATAAAAACAATAGGTTATCGCGCGCAACAGATGCGGACTATGTATATTCTGGCCTGCAGATCATCAATCCGGTTGGAATACAAGAGATCAAAGAAAAATCGTTTTCTATCAACAAATTATGGGACGTAGGGATATCCAAGGGTCGCGTAAGCGGCCTTAAATATTCTGAAGGTTGGCTTGATGTAGGAAAACAGGAAAACATTGCAGAAGCAGAGGCGATCCTAGCAGGTGATCATGACTAAAGGCTCGGTATTCTCCTTACCCTTGGGTGCGGATTTCGCGCGGTCTTTCGTTGAAGGGTTTCTTGATCGGGTCACCGATCCAATGGACCGGGCAGCCTGCCATATTTTTGTGAATACCGAGCGGACAAAGCGCCGAATGATAGAGCTTTTCGCAGAATTCGGACCTGGACTTCTGCCTCAAATTCATACGCTTAGCCACTTGGCAAATGATCCTCTGCACTTATGCGGGTTTAATTCGGCGTCTGCGAATTTGAGTGATCGACTAGAACTGGCACGGCTTATTCGAGGGTTGCTCGCAGCCAAACCGGAGCTCGCGCCTGCGGCCACTGTCTACGAATTGGCCGATAGTCTTTATGCGTTGATGGATGAAGCACACGGCGAGAGGGTAGCTCTTGCTAATCTTGCGGAGTTGGAGATCGGAGAACATGCCGCGCAATGGGAGATCACCAAAGAGTTTCTGGCTATCTTTGCAGAATATGAAAAGATGATCGATCTTTCGACGCCCGCAAAGCAAACACATGCCGTCTTGGATGTGTATGAGGAAATTTGGAATGATCAACCAACCCCTACGAGAATATTCATTGTGGGTTCAACGGGATCTCGGGGTCAATCGCTTCGGTTTATGAAACTTGTGCGGGAACTTCCAAATGGGGTCGTTGTTCTGCCGGGCGTCGATCCGAATATTGATGAAGTTGAACATCATTTTTCAGATACATCCCCTAAACTCGATCACCCACAAGGGGTGCTTTTGAAAACGATGCGCGAATTAGGCGTGTCGATAGCCACACTGAATTCGTGGGAACCAGCAGAGAAACCGAAGCGGAATGATTTGCTTTCACTTGCGCTTGTCCCTGCGCCTGTCACAGATCGATGGCTGGTTGAGGCTCCAAAACATCTTGAAAACCTTGATGCAGCAACGGCAGGGTTAGCCTTGCTTGAAGCAGAAGATGTCCATAGCGAAGCGACCGCAATCGCGGCTGCACTTCGCGAAGCAGTGGAGGCAGGCAAATCAACGGCGCTGATTACGCCAAATCGAATACTTGCGCGACGGGTGTCTACCCAGCTTCTGCGCTGGGGGATTATTGCCGACGATTCCGCAGGTCAGCCGCTGCATCTTTCGCCAGAGGGAATTTTGATACGCATGATCGCAGATGGATTTGGGAAGCCCCTAACGCCCAATCTTTTGTTGAATGTATTAAGCCACGCCTTGACCCATCAAGGTGAAGCCAGGCAGGGGATGCGGTCGGAACATGCTCTTCTTCTTCAGGAATTTGACATCCAATTCCTACGCCAACCCATTCAAGAATTTGATTTGGCACAAGCAGATGCTTGGGCGAAGAGAAAAGGGGCATTTGCGGATAAATGGCTGACATGGGTGAAAGCTTGTTTTGTTGAACCAAAAACCATTCAACAGGCGAGCATTGCTGATTGGTCTGATCATCTTACGAAGTTGACCAGTAAAATCTCTGCTGGCTCGCATTCGGATAAAACAGATTATTGGCAATCTGATGCGGGCGGGATGATTGGCGACAAGCTCGCGCAGCTTTTGCACGTAACTGACGACACATTGATCTCGGCTTTTGAGTTTTCTCGCTTGTTGGCAAATATATTGCAAGAAGAAGTACCGACCGAACCCAGTCTGGTTCATCCAAACGTCGCAATTTGGGGAACATTAGAAGCGCGCGTTCAAGGTGCGGATTTTGTTGTTTTAGGCGGGTTAAACGAAACAGTTTGGCCCGTTCAAGAAACACCAGATATTTGGCTAAGCCGCGAAATGCGATTGAAATTGGGTATGTTGCCACCCGAACGCCGCATTGGTCTGGCCGCACATGATTTCCAGCAAGCAGCTTTTGCACCAGAGGTCCTATTTACCCGAAGTTTGCGAGATGTGGATGCACAAACAACGCCATCGCGTTGGCTACTACGACTCACCAATCTTCTGGCAGGCATTGATAAGGATGAAAAAGCGCTGAAAAAAATGAAACGGCGGGGACAAAAATTCAGCGACTATGCCCGTCAAATTGAAGTCCCAAAAGAGGGCGAGCAGCAAGCGGGTGCCTTGCGCCCATCTCCAAAGCTACCGGATCGGAAGGCCTTGTCGAACCTATCTGTTACTGACGTTAAAACCTTGATTAAAAATCCCTATGCAATCTATGCCAAGCGTGCTTTGGGGTTGAAAAAACTTGATCCCGTTGGGCGGGATGAAGATGCACGGGATCGCGGGACCATGCTCCATTCCGTGGTAGAGGAATTTACGCGTAAAGATAACGATTGGACTGAGACTGATCTTAAATTGGATGGCGCGAAGGATCGATTTCTTGAAACTCTTGATGAGGTGCTGTCGGGGCATCCAGCATCTGCATCAAACAAATCGCTCTGGCGATCAGCGGTTTTGCGGGTTGTCGATTGGTTCTTGGAAGGGGAAGTTGCACGCCGAAAATCCGGAACCAATGTCGGCCTAGAGGCGAAAGGTGAATACACCTATCCAGAATTGGGCATCACCCTGCGAACGGTCGTGGACCGAATTGATCAAAGCCCGACCGGCTATCGGATTTATGATTACAAGGCAGGAAAAGCCCCAAAGGAAAAAGATATCACGCGCGGGGACAAACAGCTGTCACTCATGGCGTTGATTTTGCGGGCGGGCGGTGTCGATGAAATCGCAAGGGGTGACATCGACCATCTGGAATTTATTGGTTTCCACAGAGAAGAAAAAACCACTGTTGAACCAGGGGTAAGCAACGACGACCTTGATACCGTCGAAAAAGAGCTTTTGAGCCTTTTGGGACATTACGCCAGAGGCGGTGGTTTTGTAGCGCGCGACCGCCCAGAAGAGGATCCATTCTATCCTTCCGAGTATGATCACTTGGCGCGATTTAGCGAATGGACGGATGCTGACGACCCAGTGGAGATTGATCTGACATGACAGAAAATTCCGCCTTCAAATCAGCCGTAGCAGCCCAAATCAAAGCGGCTGATCCAAAAGCCAATAGTTGGATTTCTGCCAATGCAGGATCGGGAAAAACCCGCGTTCTGACCAATCGCGTGGCTCGGCTTTTGCTGCATGACACAGAGCCCCAAAAGATTTTGTGTCTGACCTATACAAAGGCGGCAGCAGGAGAGATGCAAAACCGTCTGTTTGCGCAGCTTGGACATTGGTCAATGTTGGATGATGACGCGCTTTGCAAACAGCTTGAAGAAATGGGTGAAGTTGGCGAAGCGTTATCCTCTGAAGCTCTAACTCAGGCACGGCGCTTGTTCGCACAAGCCCTTGAAACCCCGGGCGGCTTGAAGATTCAAACCATCCACGCCTTTTGCGATGCGATCCTCAGACGCTTTTCAATTGAGGCCGGAATATCACCAAATTTTACTGTTCTAGAGGACAGCGAGGCGCGAGAGTTGCGACGCCAAATTGTCGACCGCCTTGCCGTAGAAGATGCAGAAAACTTCAATGATCTAGCAACCCATTTGACGGATGGTGATTTGGATCGTCTGACCCAAGCGATCCTTTCCCGACGCGATGCGTTTTCAATTGCGCCTGATCCAGATAAATTTGGCTGCGATCCAGAACGGTTGAATCAGCTCTCAAAAGAGGCCGCAACAAGCCCCGTTTTAACCGAGCTGGCGGGACTTTTTGCAACGGGGGGCAAGCGCGAAAAGGCCAAAGCACCGGAGTTGAAGGCAGCAGTTGAAACAAAAGATCAATTCGATCGTTCCTCTAAACTGTCAGAGATATTCATTAAACGTGATGGGTTTGAGGCGCATTCTTGGTACCCTGCTGTGGGGACGATAAACGCGAATGTTCATCTGCAAGACGATATTGAAAAGCTTCGCGCGACTCTGGCTGCCCGCAAAAAACTGGTTTTGGCACGGGAAAGCTACCAAAGAAGTTTGGTACTGCACGGTTTCGCCAACCGCTTCATCGCAGAATTTGAAAGGGCAAAGTCTGATCGTACCGCCTTGGATTATGACGACCTAATTCGCAAAACCTGTGCCTTGTTGGAAAAATCAGAAATGGCGGAATGGGTTCTTTTCCGCTTGGACGGCGGGATTGAACAAATCCTCGTGGATGAAGCGCAAGACACATCGCCAGCACAATGGCAGGTGATTGATCGCCTTAGATCGGAATTTAGCGCGGGAATAGGCCAAGGGGACAAGAAACGAACAATCTTTGTCGTCGGGGATGAGAAGCAATCTATTTATTCTTTTCAGGGCGCGGACGCCGAAATTTTTGATGCGAAGCGTCTGCACCTACAAGCAGAACTCGAAGGGCAAGAGGATCGGTTAAACGAGACGCCCCTTGATTTTTCGTTCCGCTCCGCACCTGCAATTTTAGATTTGGTTGATCGGGTTTTTGAAGGCGCGGCCGGATCTGGCTTCGCAAAAGCGCCCAAACATTTCTCACCCTCGCCTAACAAATTTGGTCAGGTCGAGCTTTGGCCCTTTTATGAAAAAGCGGACGGGGTTGAGCATCCTGCATGGTTTGAACCTGTCGCCTCGGCTCAGGCAGAAAAACATGAGCGCATCTTGGCGCGCGATATCGCGCAATATGTTGAAAAGCGCCTTCGGGACGGCAGCGCCAAGGCGGGGGATTTTCTGATCCTGTTTCGATCCCGTGGGAAACTTTTTCATGAAATTCTGAAGGCGTTGAAAGATGCCCAACTGCCTGTGTCGGGTGCGGATCGGCTGAAAGTGGGCCAGCATATTGCCGTCAAAGATATCTTGTCACTTTTGAAGTTCGCAGCCCAACCAGATGATGATCTGTCTTTGGCAGAATGCTTGAAATCGCCGCTTTGTGGATGGGATGAGCACACGCTTTACTATCTGTCTGTTGGTCGCGGGAAAAAGCCGCTCTATCAAGTATTGCGTGAAAATGACAATCACGCAAAGGTCGTTGAGTTCCTTCAAGATATTCGAGGGCACGTTGATCGGCTTCGGCCTTTTGAGTTGATCGAGCGGGTCTTAGTCCATCACCGCGGATTTCAAAAGTTGACTGGTCGGTTGGGCGCTGAAACTAGGGACGCTTTGCAAGCTCTGCTAGATCAAAGCTTGCACTATGAAACTGTCGAGGCCCCAACGCTGACGGGTTTTCTGAATTGGTTTGAAAAAAATGAAGTGGAAGTAAAACGCCAATTTCCAGAAGAAGCGGACCAAATTAACCTGATGACAATCCACGGCGCAAAAGGCTTAGAGCGGCGCATCGTCATTTTACCAGATACGCATGAGCCAGGCCAAAATAGCTTTAATCGCCCAAGACTGGCACAAGCAAATGGTCAAATTCTGTGGCGGACGAGCAAAGAGCAAGCAAGTCCCATACAGCTTGAAGCTGATGAAGAGGCAAAAAAGCGAGCGCGAGAAGAGGCGATGCGGGTGCTTTACGTTGCCCTGACAAGAGCTGAACATGAACTGATCATTGCCGGTGCAGGTGCACGTCACAAGGATGAGGCAGACTGGTATGGGTTGCTTTCGCATGCCATGTCAGATTTGGGTGGTGAAGAGGTTGATGGACGTTGGATCTATAAATCTGGTTCAGAGGCTGAAACGGAAGTAGCCGAGAAATCTGCGCCCCCAGAACGCCTGCCAGATTTTTTTAACCTGAATGCACCCCGCCCAGAAAACCGTAAATCCACCCTATCCCCATCAAAACTCGGGGGAGAAAAAGCGATTTCAAGTCATGAGGGAGATGTTGAGGGAGACCCAATGATGCGAGGGTCGTTCATCCATTTCACCCTTGAGCTTCTTGGAAAGGGTGTAGTTGAAGAGATGGCCGTGCAGAAAGCACGCCATGCATTCCCAAAGCTCATCGAAACAGAAGCGTTGGAGGAGCGCGCTAAGGAAGTCTTTGACACCCACCGTCAGATTTTCGACCAAGGCTTGTCAGAAGTGACTTTAACTGCCCCATCTCAAAAGCATGGTCGCAATATTTTGGGGGATATTGATCGGCTTGTTGTGGAAGATAGAAAAGTCACAGCAGTTGATTTTAAATCCAACCAGATTGTTCCCGAGCGGGCAGAGGATGTTCCATCGGGAATATTGGCGCAAATGGGCGCCTATCTTCACGCGCTTAAGCAAGTGTTCCAAGGCTTTGAAATTGAAATCGCTGTGCTTTGGACAGAAGAAAACCGATATATGTCAATTCCGCACAATTTCGCGATTGAGGCCTTTGAAAACACGGCCGCTTCTTGACCAATTGCGGTGCTGCTCCTAGGTTCATCCCACGAGCAAACCAAGAGAGGCGTAAATGGCAACTGTTGCGGTAACAGATGATACTTTTGAAGCGGAAGTAACGAATTCGGACGTCCCGGTCGTTGTAGATTTTTGGGCAGAATGGTGTGGCCCCTGTAAACAGATCGGTCCATCCCTTGAAGAGCTGTCAGATGAATATGATGGCAAAGTGAAAATCGTTAAGGTGAATGTGGATGAAAATCCCAACTCGCCGGCACAAATGGGTGTGCGCGGAATTCCAGCACTCTTCTTATTCAAAGATGGAGAGGTTGTATCCAACAAAACCGGTGCAGCACCAAAAGCGGCATTGGCGGATTGGATTAATTCAAGCCTATAAGCTTCAAGCTTACTAAAATGAAAAGGCCTCGCTTTTGCGAGGCCTTTACGCTTTCTGCCTGCTGGCGCGCGGGTGCGCGCCCTTGGCGGTGACGCATTGTGGCAAGAAATTTAGCCTAGTAGCGATTGGACAGATTTCTTCCACCCGTCATATTTTTTATCTCTATTGGTACCATCCAAATTCGGCTCGAATTGTTTTTCCAATGCCCATCCTCTTGCGTATTCTTCAGGGCTTGGCTGGAGGCCGAGTTGTAGACCCGCCAAATACGCTGCCCCTTTCGCGGTGGTTTCAGTGACTTCTGGCCGATCTACAGTTGTGCCCAAAATATCTGCGAGGGTTTGCATCACCAAATCGCTGACCACCATGCCGCCATCCACACGCAGTTTTGTGTCAGAGATGTCGCCCATATCCGCCTTCATTGCTTCCAACAGATCGCGGGTTTGATAGGCAACGGATTCAATCGCTGCCTTTGCAATTTCATTTGGACCAGTGCCGCGTGTCAGACCAAAAATTGCACCGCGTGCATCCGCGCGCCAGTAAGGTGCGCCAAGGCCAGTAAAGGCGGGCACAAAATAAACATCTTCGTCTGGGTTGGCTTGTTCGGCAAGCGCGTTTACCTCTGGCGCTGCTTCGATCATTTTCAACCCATCGCGCAACCATTGAACAACCGCACCAGCGATAAAGATCGCGCCCTCCAACGCGTAAGTGGGCTTGCCATCGATTTGATAAGCAATGGTTGTCAGCAGCTTGTTTTTAGACGCCACAAATTCATCGCCTGTATTAAACAGCGCGAAGCATCCCGTGCCATAAGTGGACTTCAACATACCAGGTTCAAAACATGCTTGTCCCACCGTTGCGGCTTGCTGGTCACCTGCAACGCCTGCAATGGGCATGGATGCACCAAACTTTTCTGTTGTGCCGAAATCGGCGGCAGAATCTTTCACCTCTGGCAACATGTTTTCTGGAATACCAAAGAGGGTCAGCAGCTCTGCGTCCCATTCCCCCTTGCGAATATCATAGAGCATTGTGCGGGCCGCATTTGTAGCATCTGTTGCATGCATCGCGCCGCCCGTTAGATGCCAGATCAGGAAACTGTCGATTGTGCCGAAAGCAAGCTTTCCAGCTTCAGCATCTGCGCGCGCGCCATCAACATTGTCCAATAACCATTTTACTTTTGTAGCAGAGAAATAAGGATCGAGGACCAAGCCCGTTGTTTCTGTGATCCGCGTCTCCCATTCATCCCGAATACTGTCGCAATAATCGGTTGTCCGACGATCCTGCCAAACGATCGCGTTGTGTATCGCCTCCCCCGTGTCACGATTCCAGATCACCGTGGTTTCGCGTTGATTGGTGATGCCAATGCCTGCGACCGCATCGCTTCCAATTGCTTCGCGGCAGACTTTCCAAGTCGTCTCTAAAATCTCTTTTGGATTATGTTCGACCCAGCCTGGTTTTGGGAAAATCTGTTCGAATTCCATCTGCCCAGTTCGAACGGGGGTCAAAGATTCGTCGAATAGAATGGCTCTGCTGGATGTGGTGCCTTGGTCAATCGCAAGGATATTGGTCAACTTAAAACTCCCGCTTGGGGGATTAAAAATCGAGCCCCAAATCCAAATTTGTCACCGTATGAGTTAACGCGCCCACGGAGATATAATCAACCCCAGTAGCGGCAACAGAGGCAATGCGATCAAGCGTCATGCCGCCAGAGGCTTCCACAACCATCGCGCCGCCCACCATTTCGACCCCGCGTTTGAGTTGATCATTATCCATATTGTCCAACAACACGACATCCGCGATGCCAATAGACAGGACCTCTTCAAGCTGATTGAGCGTATCGACCTCTATTTCAATGCGCCGCATATGAGAGGCGTAGACCTTGGCCGCTTCCAAAACTTCGCGGATGCCACCAGCGGCAGCAATATGGTTGTCCTTGATCATAATCGCATCATTCAAACCAAAGCGATGGTTTGATCCCCCGCCATGACGCACAGCTTCTTTCTCAACCAAACGCAAGCCTGGCGTGGTCTTGCGTGTACATGTCACCCGCGCTTTTGTGCCTTTGGTTTCTGCAACATAGGCAGCGGTCATCGTTGCGATACCAGATAAACGCCCAGCAAAATTCAAAGCAACGCGTTCCCCCATCAAGATCGATTTTGCGTCGCCTTCGATTTCCATCAAAACATCTTTGGGTTTGCAGGCCTCGCCGTCGCCAATATGCGTTGTGACCTTTAGATCTGGGTTCACTGTGTGAAAGGCGATTCGCGCAATTTGCATGCCAGAAACGATACCGGGATCACGAGCATTTAACTTCGCGTGATAGGTCGTCCCGTCGGGAATGACGGCGCGGCTTGTCACATCACCAGCACCGCCTAAATCTTCGTCCAGCGCACGTTCGATCATGTCTTTCAAAAGGAAATCAGGCATGGGGCTATGGGTCATGTGGCTCTCATATCGCGTCGCGAATTTCTTTGGCTTGAGCATAGGTTAATTCTGAACGCTCGCGCAATGCATTGTCTTTATCTGGAAAATCAGATCGGTAATGCCCGCCGCGACTTTCTTCACGGCTAAAGGCCGCCGCCGCAATAATTGTTGCTGCAGCGATCATATTGTCGAAGTTGGTGGAAACGCCCGCATGTGCCTCATCCATCTTGCGCAACGTCACCAAAGCCTTGGCCATATCCGGTCCATTCCTGACCACGCCAACTTGCTGCGACATGATTTGGCGCAACTCCATGACGGCGCCACGTTCAACGGCTTGGTGCCCGATTTCAGGGGCTTTCAAGGATTTATCAAAACCGGCGACTTCGCCATTTTCCATTTTCTCAATCATGCCGCCCGCACAAGTTGCGGCGTAAACCAATGCCTCTAACAGCCCGTTGGAGGCCAAGCGGTTTGCACCGTGAAGGCCGGTAGAGCTGACCTCGCCTGCGACCCACAATCCATCAATCGAGCTGTGACCTTGGATATCGGTTGCCACGCCGCCCATGTGATAATGCGCCGCTGGCACCACAGGGATCGGTTCGGCCACGGGGTTTATCCCGCCTTCCAAACAAGCGTTTGCTACGGTCGGGAACTCTTCCAATATATGCGCGCCAATTGCTTCGCGCGTGTCCAGCATAGGGCGCATACCTTTTTGGTGCTGATCAAAAATAGCCCGCGCCACAATATCGCGCGGTGCAAGTTCAAGATCCTTATGCACATCGTTCATAAAACGATGCCCATCGCGATTTATCAAAATTGCTCCTTCGCCCCGTAGCGCTTCGGTTGCCAATGGTGCGGGGTCAAGATTCACATCAATGGCAGTGGGGTGAAACTGTACAAATTCGGCGTCTGCAATTTTTGCCCCTGCTTGCGCGGCCATGCCCAAACCCAACCCACGGATTGATGGCGGATTTGTCGTTTTTGCAAAAAGCGACCCTGCGCCCCCTGCGGCAAGCAGATAGGTTTTGGCCTGTATGACGAAGGGCGCGCCAGAGTTTTGGGTGACAACCACGCCTTTCATGGCATTGGCATCGGTTAGAAATTGCAAAGCAATTGCACCTTCCATCACTGTGATAGATGGTGTCTTTCGCACTTCGTCCACAAGCGTGGCCATAATCGCGGCTCCGGCTTGATCGCCTTTGACCCGAACCACGCGCGCAAAACTATGCGCGGCTTCTTTGGACATGACAAACTGTCCATCATCTGTTCGATCAAATGGCGTACCATGTTCAGCGAGTTCCAGAACATGCTCTTTCGCCGCCGCCGTAACAAAGCTTGCGATATCTTTGTCGACAATCCCGTCGCCGGCATCGACTGTATCTTGTGCATGGCTTTGCGCGCTATCGGGCTGATCCATAGCCGCCGCCACGCCCCCTTGCGCCCAAGCTGATGACGCACCGGTGCCAAGGGGCATGGGTGATAACACGGTGACGGGTCGTGGCGAAAGTGTCAGGGCTGCATAAAGCCCCGCAAGCCCGGCCCCAATGATCAGGGTTTCATGTTGATGCTCTGATGGGTTCAAGAGAAATCGATCATCTTTTGAACGGCAATGCGCGCCTTTTCTGAAAGCTCAGGATCAACCGTGACTTCTTCTTGTCCAGTGTGCAAAGACCAAAGGATTTTTTGCAGTGTGATTTTCTGCATGTGTGGGCACAAGTTGCATGGCCCAAGGAAATTCACCTCTGGCACTTCATCCGCGATATTCGAACCCATCGAACATTCGGTGATCAGCAAAACTTTTTGTGGTTTGTTCTTGCGGACATAGTCAATCATGCCGCTGGTTGAACCAGTAAAATCGGCCTCTGCAACCACATCTGTTGGGCATTCGGGGTGTGCAATGATCGTCGCATCGGGTTCGTATTTGCGATATTCGCGCAGTTCGTCTGCCTTGAATTCAATATGAACCATGCAGGAACCTTCCCAATAGACGATCTGCTTTTTGGATTGGTTCGCAACATTCTGGGCCAAGTGACCATCCGGAGTCATGATCACCAGATCACTTTCCATGCTATCCACAATTTTCACAGCATTAGCGGATGTACAGCAAATATCTGATGCGGCCTTAACTTCGGCTGTCGTGTTCACATAAGAGACCACTGGCGCGCCTGGATATTCCGCGCGCATCTTCTCAATGTCTTTGGCCGTGATGCTTTCCGCCAGTGAACAGCCCGCTTTGCTATCAGGGATGATGACGGTTTTTTCTGGGTTCAAGATTTTTGATGTCTCGGCCATGAAATGCACACCACATTGAATGATCGTGCTTTGCTTGACTTTGGTTGCCTCAATCGCAAGCGCTAGGCTGTCGCCAACAATGTCTGAAACGCCGTGGAAAATATCAGGCGTCATATAGTTATGCGCAAGGATCACAGCATCCTTTTCTTTTTTCAAATCATTGATTGCTTTGACATAGGGCGCACGCGCCAGCCAGTCAGCCTCTGGGATCACACGATCCGCGCGTCTGTAAAGATGCTCCGTTTCCTTGAAAATCGCCTGTGACGGCTCAAGATCAAACGCGGCCTCGAGTTGAGATTTCATTTCTGATGGAGGTGGCAAGATCATGGGCGCCCTCGTTGATTTGTTCGCTCAATATGTAGGCATGAAGCGGATGAAAATAAAGAGCCGTTATGCGTCTAGGGATTATTGCAAAGTATCAACAAATGCATGGCAGCTTGGAATAGCAAACTTTTATGCGGCACTGTTAAGAAGGCAGAGAATCCGATTAATTTGATGCATTATTGAACGCTATGGCGTCTTTGATAGACTTGGAGAAAGAATAGGAATTCTGTGCAGAGCAAACGATTGAAAATACTTTTTATCCATCAGAACTATCCAGCGCAATTTGGTCATTTTGCAGAATACCTGTCACGCAACGGTTGGGAAGTTCACTTTGCGAACGCCAATCAAAAGGCAGTCAAACCAGCAGGCTCGAATGTTCAAATTCATCACTTTAGAGCAAGACGTGAAGTCGGTGAAAAGACGCACCACTATTTGAAATCTAGCGAAGCTGCTGTGTTGAATGCCCAAGCGCTTGTTCGTTTGGGCATGACTTTAAAGAAGAAGGGGTTCGAGCCGGATATCGTCATGTTCCATTCAGGCTGGGGTTCGGGAAGTTTGGCACAGGCGGTTTGGCCAAAGGCGAAATTTATTCAATATTTGGAATGGTGGTATAATTTTCCCCCTTGGGATCTTAGCGCACCGATTGATGAAAGCGATAAGTTGGAAAAACATTCAAAGACAATTTTTAAAAATGTACCCAGCTTACTGGATTGGTCCTTGGCTGATTTGACGATTGTCCCAACCGAGTTTCAGGCAAGTGCGCTGCCAAAAAAACTTCAGCATGGTGTGGAGGTTTTAGCGGATGGGGTTGATACGAAATTTTTTGCAAAAGACCGATGCGAGGTTGATTTACGAAAAAGACTGAACATACCGAGCGACGCCAAACTTGTCACCTTTGCAAGCCGCGGGATGGAGCCGCAACGCGGTTTTCCCCAATTCATGCGCCTTTGGGAACAGCTTTCTTCCACTGATAAAAATGTTCATTGTATCATCGCGGCAGAGGACAATATCCACTACGGGGCAAAATTGCCCGACGGAGACAGCTATAAAAAACGCATGTTAGACGAGTTGGAACTAGACCTCTCACGAACGCATTTTGTTGGACACCTGGCCAGCGAGGAATATCGCGATCTCTTGTGCCTCTCAGATTGCCATGTCTACTACACCCTTCCTTTTGTGCTTTCTTGGTCGCTGTTGGACGCAATGTCCTGCGGCGCTCCAATTCTAAGCGCTGAAAACACGGCCGTGCAGGAATTTATCACCGACAAAAAATCAGGCTTGTTGGGGGATATGAATGATACGGGGCAAATGGTGAAATTGGCACGGCAAATTTTAGATGACAAAAATTTAGCGCAAGCGTTGGGCGCCACGGCGCGTCAGGAAGTTGAAAAAAATTACGCTCGTAATAAGATATTTCCCATGAAGGAAAAGCGCTTTCGATCGTTAATTAAATAGATTGGCTTTTTATTGAGCTGCCAGACGTTTGCGCCGTTCAATCATTTTTGCATTCCCATCATCAGTCCCATCGTGAAAGGTTTCAAAAACCTCATCCCAGGGCATGTCGAGCGAGCCATAGTTACAGTCAAAGAAACGATGGTGAAGCGCGTGGTGGAAATCGCCGACAAAATATTTCACGCGCTTTGTCACGAATAGATTTTCAAAACCAGAATGGCTCAAAGGCGCCCCGATCCCGTGATGCATCAGTAAGAAAATTCCGTGGATCGGATGGCTGGGTACAAGGAGCAAAATGATCAGGTCTGACATCAAGACAAACTGTTCGACGGGATGCATCGACAATCCAGACCACGGGCCGACATTGATGTTCTTGTGATGCCAAGAATGAAAATGACGATAAAGCGGTCGCAGATGAAACATCCGATGTTGCCAGTAAAAATGAAAACCCGCCCAAAGCGGAAGAAGGATAATGAATGCGACGAACCAAATTGGCGATTGTTCAAATGTGATGAACTTCAAATATCCATTGGCGTAGCCCCAAAGGATTGCACTTTCCCAAAAGGTCCAAATCAGAACGCCCGAGCCTAGGGACCAAAACATATTGTCGTAAACTTGGTTCTTGAAATGAAACTTTTTGGAGCCCTCGGCCATGGGGCGGGCGTCATATTTTTCTTCATCCCCTTGCACGGCCCAGCGGTGCAACAACAGGTGAAAGCTGCCCGCAAAAACCAAAATAATCGCCATGTTTCGGATCCAAATCTGAAACACCCAATCAAAGGAGAGGGTTTTGACCCGCTCGAATTCGGGAGTGGCGAAGTTCCAGATGAGGATCGCCATAGCGAGGAAAAGGAAGCGGGTGGCAAGGGGGGACCAGCTTCGGATGAGGTATTTCAAAATGATCACAGGGCGGATGGGCCAATCCCAATAGGGGGCTGATTTTATTGGGAGTTCAGGGGTGAAATTCCAAATTTTTCGAGCCATGATCCGCGCCTCCTTCGGGCTAGGAAACCGCGAAAACACCAAGGGTTCAAAACATCACACGACGCAAAAATGTCGTTTTCGCCCCAAAATGCAAAAAAGAGCCCGCGGGGAACGGGCCCTTTTCCTGAACGTCTCATCGCAGCAAGAGGGGATGAGGGGCGATGAGTTGTTCGAAGGGTCTGAAGGCCGGCTGCGCCTCAATGACACGCAACCAGCCGATCAGACTTTCGCTTGGGCGTTTTCGTCAGGGGAGGGACCGAGACGCCCGCGCGATGTGGCTATCAAAGCACTTAGGCTGTGACAGCTTTCTTGGATTTCTTGCCTTCGATGGCTTTTGCCCCGCCGATTTCAATTTGGCGCGGTTTCAACGCTTCTGGTACTTCACGAACCAAATCGATGTGAAGCAAACCATCCGCCACTTCAGCGCCTGTTACGTGAACATGGTCGGCAAGCTGGAAGCGTTTTTCAAAAGCACGGGTCGCGATGCCGCGATGCAAAAATGTTGGTGCTTCACCTTCGGTTTCTGCTTTTTTGGCAGAAATGGTCAGCTGCGCATCGCGCATTTCAACATTCAGCTCATCTTGTGAAAATCCGGCCACTGCGATGGTAATACGGTAGCTGTGATCGTCAGATTTTTCGATATTATAGGGTGGGTATGTATTAGCACCTACATCTGCTGTTAGTGCCCGATCCAGCATATTTGCCAGACGGTCGAAACCTACAGTTGAACGGTAAAGGGGTGCAAAATCATAGTTACGCATGTCGCATATCCTCCTTGAGAAGCGATACTCATGTTGCGGTCTTCCTTGATGGACAGACCTTGGTTTAAAATTCCCGAACCCCTGTCGCGGGCATTCGAGATGAGATTTATATGTGCGCCCAAATTTCCTTTTCAAGTCTTTGAAATCACAAAATCGCGATTTTAAAATTGCACCTTCTAATAAGAGTCGTTTGCTGAGTGGCCGTGAGTATATCGGAGCCTGGTTAATCGATTATGGGTCGGGCGCGCGGGCCTTGTTTTATTGGCGATTAGCCCTGCACTGTGGTGCGAACGCTTGATTAATCGGTGCTGGTTTTTGGCCAATTCCCGGAAAAATCCGTGGGGGTGCCCACGGGGGTGGATACGGGGGTGCGCGCGGGGGTGTGGATAAAATGGGGTGAAAGTTAACAACTACCCCTTGATCGTCAAAATCTCGTCCAAAGGCTTTTTCATCTTTGCCACTGCAGGGATT